>NZ_JAYGHD010000381.1:0-15188 GCF_034932245.1 Nostoc sp. UHCC 0251 | reverse complement strand
TCTAAGCGCAGCCATGCCGCAGGCTTTACGCAATTAAAAAACTTAGATGCAGCAAGTCTTTCAGGGTTTACATCTGCATCAAATTTTTCGTGAAATGGTATAACGCCCACCGGAGGCGATGGTCTCCGACCGACCGGAGGTCATCGCAACTGGAAAGTCTGAGAGTTTATACTGAGTACTGGCGAAATAAGCAATCGGCTTTTGAGACGCCTAATAGCAAGGTTGATAGAGAACTTACGCACAATATATCTGCTCTATGTCGTAAACTTAATAACACTGACGGATTTTTAATATGCGAGTTCAGAGAACTGTAGTTGCGTTGCTTGCCGCCGTAGGCATCGCAGTAATGTTAGTGGGTGGGAAAAATCCAGAGGCCCTTGCAGACTCGCAATCTTCTACTCAGGATGGGTCTAGTAGTATTGTGTCGCCCGAAGCTACGATTCCTATAGAGGGAGAGTATGCCAAATATGGTGATTATGTAGGAGCGACTTCAGGAGATAGCCAGACGCTTGAATTTTCCCAAAAAGTTGTCAAAGACATCCAGATTCGTTTTATTAACGATCAAGATGAGTTGCTCGATGACAATGGTCAACCCATCAAAGGGCGGACTCAGACAGATTTTATCATTGGTCTGCTAAGACTCAAACCTGGTCAGGTATTCCGTGAGGATTTACTTCAAGCAGACTTGCAACGATTGAGGAGATTAGAGTCATTTAATCAAGTCAATGTTTATCGCGAAGAAGATGTTTCTAGCGTTAATATCATTTATCAAATCAAAGAACGCACCTTCCCTTCTTTAATCTTAGGAGGCGGATATAACGATGAGGTTGGACTATATGGCCGAGTGGGTTATAAAGATGCAAATATCAGCGGTCTTAACGATAAATTAGATACAACTGTGCAGTTCAGCACTAAAGATGTCCAGCTTAATGGTCAATTCACTAGCCCTTATCGTCCTGGAGAACCAAACCGCTTAGGCTATAGCATTAGAGGTTTTCGGAGTCGAAATATATCGGGAACCTTCAACGAAGATATCAGATTGTCTAACGGCAACAAAGTACGGGAGGGAAGGTTTGGCGGTTCTGTGGGAATTTTAGGAGCTTTCGATGACTGGGATACATCAGTAGCTCTCAACTATACCAGGATTAGCCTACGCGATCGAGAATATAACGTTGCACAGGTGGATAGATTAGGTAGTCCCCTATCTGTCAGCGGTACTGGCATTGATGATCTATTTACAGTATCATTCGCTATATCTAGAGATCAACGCGATCGCCGAGACAATCCCACTCAAGGATCAATTCTTACCCTCAGCACAGAGCAAGCGATTCCCATTGGACTGGGCAATATTTCCAGCAATCGCCTACAGGGAGACTATATTCAATATTTACCAGTCAGTTGGATAGGTAATGGTAAATCAACCGAAAACCCAGAAATGTTGGCTATTAATTTACAAATTGGCACAACTATTGGAAACTTTCCACCAGCGGATGCTTTTAATATTGGTGGACTAGATTCTGTCAGAGGTTACGGTTATGGTAAAGTTGCCAGTGGTCGGAGTTATGGTTTAGCTTCCGTGGAATATCGTTTCCCAGTTTTGGAGTCAATCGGGGGAGTTCTCTTTACTGACCTGGCCTCAGATTTTGGGTCTAGCGAAACCGTGCTAGGAGAACCAGGAGTGCTGCGAGACAAGCCTGGAAGTGGCTTTGGTTATGGCTTAGGATTGCGGCTCAATTCATCCTTTGGGCTGATTCGAGGCGATTTAGGAATTAGCGACCAAGGAGAAGTTAGATTTGAAGTTACTACAGGTCAGCGATTTTAACCCCATTAGTTTTTGCTTTGCGTTCCTTTGCGTTTAAATCTTCTCTTTCCAATCCCTTCTGGTTCATTGTTCCACCGACAATTGCCTTGTTTGCGGTTTGAAATGTTTATGTTTGCAGTTTGCTACGACTAGCAGTATTCTTATCAATAAAAGACAAAAGCAATTCTATAATCATTGGCTGCTTATCTATGTCTTTACTATTATTTTCATAAATTATATCGGCAAATTGTTTCAATGGTTCGATATACCTATGATAACCAGGTGTAACGTCCTTATCATATTGATCAATAACCTGTTGCCAATCTCGCCCTCTTTCTCGTATATCTCGCTCCATTCTTCTTTTAAAACGAATATTCTCGCCAGCATCTACCCAGACTTTTATATCTAATTCTTTCATAAGACGCTGATTTGCAAACACAAATATTCCTTCAACCACAATTAATGGATTTGGTTTACAAACCTTCTCGTCACTTACCTGATGGGTTTCGTAGTCATAAACTGGAACTCGAACTTCTTGACCTGTTTTTAACAACGTAAGATCAACAAGAGCATCTTCAAAATTCATTGCCAAAGGGTTATCGTACCTGTGTTCAAGTGTAGAGACGTAAGAATGGTTCTTGTAGTAGCTATCCAAGTCAAACAAAGTTACAGAATTTGGACGTATTTGCTTAAGTTTCTTCGATAGCCAAGTTTTACCCGAACAGCTTGCTCCAGATATTCCGATTACAGTTCTACGGTGATAATTGTTCATGGATGACTTGTCATCACTCAAAACAACATCCAGAATCTGGTTTGCGACAATATCAAGCCCTATTTGCGTTGATGCCGCAAGCTTATCAGCTAATAACGGAGAATGAGCGCGAACTTCACTGTGAGTTATATTATGCAATATCGGGAGGATAACTTTGTCCGTACCATCTTCACGCAATACAAGAGCGTCTAGTTCTTTTTTTGGCCATTCTTTAGCGAAGAAATTTGAACTGAGAATTACAATTCCAAATTTTGATTCGTTTAGTCCCTGGTCAATTTTCCTTCTGAGACTATCTCCAATCTTCAGTACAAATGAATCTACCCACACTTCTAAACCATGTTCGCGTAGCAAGGCAGCTAACGGGAGAACAACATCGTTTTTATCTTCGCTTGCGTGTGAAATAAACACATCGTATCGCATCTTTGTTTCTCCATATTAATTATGTAGTAAGCCTAAATACAGTTTTTATAAGTAAAATCTGTGTTTAGATATACCGTAATTTTCGTTGGTTAGATAGAATAAAATTAGCTTGTAAAAGAATCATTTTTTACTTGACAATAATATCGAAAATTATAGCAATAAAATTTGTGTATATCGTCAATATCAAAGCATTATATACAAATTTACTCTAAAATCGCTTATTTTTAACGTACTAATACTATTCTTCGCTGAAATCTATAAATTTTACCCGAAAATCTTGTTTAAAATACAATCCATAGCTCCTCAAATAAGTTACACGGTGAAACCCTTCTTTAATTCAATACGGTTCAGTTAAGAAGAATCGTAGGTTGGGTTATAGCTTGCTTCCCCGTAGGGGTAAAAAGTGAAACCCAACAAGGCCTTGATAATGTTGGGTTTCGTTCCTCAACCCAACCTACACCAGTTTTATATTTTAGCCTTAACTGAACCGTATTGTATTAGGGATTGAAACGTGGCTAATACTGCATTCTGCTGGGTATAAGAATTGCAATTCATTAAAATCCCTATTAGGGATTGAAACTGGGTAAAGTAAAAATAGCAATAGAGTGTGAATTGCTCAGTCTTGCGAACGATTTTGAGGGAACAAATAGGCGATCGCAGCGTAACCCGAAGCACTGAGTAAACTAACCAAAAAAGCAGCCAGAACAAAAGTAAACATAATTTTATACTTTATGTATATCCAAAATCTCGGCATCTATCAAAAAATAAAGAATTTGGATACTTTCAAATTAGCAATTAGGTATGACACAGCCGTGGCTACCTTATGTCAATCCCTTGTCTCTCAGGGGTTTGGCTCAACTTAAGCCAAAGGCAGAAAAAACCGAAACGTACTGCCAACTCCCAATTCGCTTTCTACCTGAATATGACCATTTTGTAGTTCAATCAAACGACGGGAAATAGTTAAACCAATACCAGTGCCTCCCGAATGGCGATCGCGTGATTGGTCGGCTCTCCAGAAACGCTCAAACACATGGGGCAAATTTTCTGGAGTGATACCAATGCCTGTATCTATAACCGCAATCCAGAGTTGAGATGCTTCAGTCCCAACCCGAATAGTAATTGAACCTTCATTTGTATAACGCACTGCATTACCTAGCAAATTAACCAAGACCTGTTCTACACGGTCAATATCTGCCAATACAGGGGGCAGCACAGATGGACATTGTAAGAGTAGAACTGGCCCATCTTCCAACAACTGGTCAGTAAATTTCTCCACTAATGACTCTAACAACGGACGCAGATTTACCCGTTGTATATTAATTGGTAAATAACCAGCTTCTGCCTTAGATAATTCTTGTAAATCGTTTACCAACCGCTCTAAGCGCCTAGTTTCTTTAGCTAAACGCCGATAAATCTCAGGAGACGCTTCAATTTCTCCATCAGCCAGTTCTTCCAAGTAACCGCGCACAACTGTTAAAGGTGTTCGTAGTTCATGGGTCATGTCTCCAATCACTTCTCGTCGCCGCGCTTCTACCCCTTCTAAACTGGCTGCCATCCGGTTGAAACTAGCACCTAGTGCATTAAGTTCTGGAATGTCAGACATAGGTAGTCGTGCATCCATTTGACCAGCAGCAAATTTTTGGGTAATTTGTTCCATCTCGGTCAACCGCTGCATAATCCGCCTGGACACCCAGTAACTCAATCCTCCGGCTGCGGTGCTACCAAATAAGACTGACCAAATAGTGCTTCGCTGCCAAGCAAACTCAAATCCTGTAACCAATTTAGTACGGACATCGATTAAGTTAAACCCCTCACTTTCTAGCCGTTCCAAATGCAGTACAAACAAGCGGGGGGAAGAAATTTTGCTGATGCTCACTAAACTAGCTACCCCCACAATCATTACTACTAAGTGGGAGAAAAATAGGCGCTCTCTCAGCCCCATTTTCATAACATTTACGCTACTAAAGGATCTTCAAATTTATAGCCAACCCCAACAACAGTTTTAATAAAAGTAGGATTTGCTGAATCAGGCTCAATCTTTTTTCGCAACCTAGCTACATGAGTATCGACCACTCGTTCATCGCCAAAAAAGTTATCTCCCCAAAGTTTATCAATTAGTTGAGTGCGGTTCCAAACTCGACCAGGATTGCTGACAAAGGTAGTTAGCAAGTTAAATTCTAGGGTAGTTAAATCCAAAACTTCAACCTCCTGAGAATTCATCTGACGACTGGCAGTGCGCTGGTCTACATCGACAATAAAGTGTTGGGTACGATTGACTTGATGTTGTCCCCCTTGCCGGAGGCTACGCCGTAATAGCGCCCGTACTCTAGCTACCAACTCTCTAGGGCTAAAGGGTTTGACCATGTAATCATCAGCACCAGTAGACAAACCAATAACGCGATCGATTTCCTCACCCTTAGCCGTGAGCATTAAAATGTAAGGATCTTTTACACCTGGTTTCTGGCGAATTCTGGCACAAACTTCCAACCCATCCAAACCAGGAATCATTAAATCTAGAATGATTAAGTCAGGTGGTTGCTCTTGAAACATCTGCAAAGCATTCATGCCATCGCGGCTAATGCGACAAAAAAACCCTTCTTTTTCTAAAGAAAGTTGGATTAAATGAGCAATTTCTGGTTCATCTTCAACGATTAAAATATCCATTTCAATTAATAACAAGACTTGGGCCAAAATTCCCTTGTTAAAGTTAGGCAAACTTCCGCCACAGTATTGGCGACTGTGACAAGTATGGATGGAGATTCAAACCCCACCCAACCTGGTAAACCATCTACAGGCTTGCAATAACTCAGTATAGATTTCGATACATTTGAAATGAAGTTTTAAAGGTTTGAATTTGACGGCGTGCGATAACTATAGCCAACATTAGAATCTTTTTGAATGTGTGCTTTAATACTATCGAGGTCAATGAAGCAGTCAGCAACATCAATCAAGCTTTCACTGGTGGTAGTTTGTAGACTCACCACCTCCACCCGAACCCCCATTCTGCTGACAGCGTTCACAGCATAGGCTAAATCCCCATCTCCACTGACTAAAACCGCAGTATCATAATAAGGAGCTAAAGTTATCATATCTACAGCGATTTCTACGTTCAGATTTGATTTTTTGAAATTCTCTACTGGTTGCATGATATCTTTAGCTACTACACGATAGCCATTACGACGCATCCACAATAGAAAGCCCTGTTGCTTTTCATTGCTGATATCAACCCCAGTATAGAAGAAAGCACGCAACAGCCTTGAACCGTTAGTTAAATGACAAAGCAATTTAACGTAATCAATTTCGATGCCGAGTTGTAAAGCTGTATGAAATAGGCTTAAGCCATCAATAAAAATAGCAACTCGACCACGATTTAAGCTATTTAAAATCGAACTATCAGGTGCAGGATCTCGCATCTTGGTGTCTTTACCTTTGACAGTAGTATCGTTCAAATTTTGGCCTTGCCAATGTGGTTTAGTTTTGAGTACTTTAGGTTCTTTAAATTCATTTCTTTGTTTACTAAAATTAGTTATAATCATTGATACCTCTGAATTTAAAACTGAAAAGAGTTTTGAGTAAATTGTCTATACTATAGTCTGTGCTGATTTATAACCCTATCTTAAATCACTACATGCAGATAAACTTAACTGGCACTCAATAGGATTCAAAGTAGACAGCCGAAGGGTTTTCACTGTTATTACCTGTGTCCACAGATATGTTAATCTTTACCCACCGAGACAGCAAGAGTTTGGAGAAAATAAATCTTCCTGTAAGCGTAGAGGCAAAAATCCGCCATGCCTGAGATGGGCTATGCCAATGCCATTTATCTATTTTTATTGATCGTGCGTAAAACCGCATCCCCTTGTGGGTGGGGCAGTTGACTCTATCTCTGTATTTTAATGGAATTTACCGCAGGCTAAGGGCGCTCAAATACTGGTAGAGTTAGAAGTTTTGAAACTTTGATTCATCACTCCTAACTCATGACTCATAAATATTTTGCTACCCACCGCTGACTGGTGGAATCAGCACGACTTCATCCCCATCTTGCAGTAGGGTATCTGGTTCGACAAATATCAGATTAATCCCAAAGCGGGTGATGTCGCGCCATTGTGAGAGTTCGGGGTGTTCAGCTATGAGGCGATCGCATACTGCTTTGACTGGCATACTATTGGGAAATTCCAGCACCAGTTCCGAAGCCCTAAAGGCTTCTTGATAAGCAGCAAACAATTTGACGGTAACGGTGATTGCAGATTTAGACATAAAACATGCTTTAGCAGTACCAGCAAGTAGTTTAATACTTGATAAGTACCCTGAACTCTTGGGCTTAATTATACATTACTAGGTACATAATTTTACAAGTTGATAGCGACAAAAATTGCTTAAGATTTAACCTCTGCATGGCGCAACTGAGTAGAGTGCCATTCGGGAGCAGGTTATGCTTTATCCCTCTCAAGTTCAGCTTTCTAATCAAACTAATCGCAGCCAAAATGACACGGTGTCGCCAAAGCCAATTCTAGAGGGTGCGATCGCATCGGAATTTTAATCATAAACTCTGTTCCCTGGCCGGGTGCTGAGATACACGTTATTTGACCACCATGTTTAGAAACAATAATTTCCTGGCTAATCGACAAGCCTAAACCCGTCCCTCTACCTACGGGTTTTGTTGTAAAGAAGGGGTCAAATAAGCGATCGCGTACTTCCTCTGTCATACCGGGGCCAGTATCGCCAATCCAAATAGTCACAAACTCATTGTCAGTTACTTCGGTGCGAATCCGAATCGTGCTGCGGCAAAAGTAAATTTCTTGGGGCGATCGCTGTTTATCATACTCCTCCAAAGCATCAATTGCATTCGCCAGTAGATTCATAAACACTTGGTTGAGTTGTCCTGCATAACACTCCACAAGAGGTAGGTCGCCATACTCTTTAACGAGTTGAATTCCTAGTTGATTAGAGCTGCCTTTAAAGCGATTGTGCAAAATCAGCAGCGTGCTATCTAGCCCTGCATGAATATCCACTGACTTCATTTGGGCTTCATCTACGCGGGAAAAAATTCGTAACGACTGAATAATTTCGCGGATGCGGTCAGCCCCAACTTTCATCGAACTCAGTAATTTGGGCAGATCTTCACTCAAAAATTCTAAATCTATCGCCTCAGCCAGTTGTTGAATTTCAGGTAGTGGTGAGGGAGTGGACTTGGCATAGAGGTTCAAAAGGTTGAGCAAGTCTTGGGTATATTGATAGGCGTGAGTCAGATTTCCATAGATAAAGTTGACAGGATTGTTAATTTCATGGGCGACACCTGCCACCAATTGTCCCAGACTGGACATTTTTTCACTATGAACCAGTTGGCTTTGAGTTTCTTGAAGTTGGCGAAAGGCAAGTTCTAGCCGATTGGCTTGTTCTCGATAGCGTGCTTCTGATTCTTGCAATGCTTGTTCTGTACAAATACGCTCTTGGATTTCCTGTTGCAGTAGCTGATTAGATTGCTCAAGTGCAGATGTCCTTTCTTCCACCCGTTCTTCTAACTCAGATGTCAGTTTTAAGAGGGCGTTCTCTGCCTTAGTTCTTTCTTGAATCTCCTGCTCTAGATGCACATTTTGCTCTTGCAGTCTCTTCGTCAGATTTCGGATGCTTAAATGGATTTTGACACGGGCTAAAACCTCTTCATGCTGAAGCGGCTTAGTGATGTAATCCACCGCCCCAAGATTCAAACCTCTGACCTTATCCACTGTTTCAGAAAGCGCCGTCATAAAAATTACGGGGATGTCTTTAGTTGATTCTTGAGCTTTAAAATGCTGGCAAGTTTCAAACCCATCCATACCAGGCATGAGTACATCTAACAAAATTAGATCGGGAAGAGCATATTCGACCTGTTCAATTGCATCCTCGCCATCCTGCGCTACTAAAACTTGGAAGCCAGAATCAGCCAAAAAATCGAATAACACTCCTAAATTTGTCGGGTTGTCATCAACGATTAAGATAATGCCATTTTCGATGTTGGAAAGACTCATTAATTTGCTCCTATATTTTTTAAAACTTCACGGATTTTTTTAACTTGAAAACCTTTAGCTAATTGACGCAACTCTAGAGAAAAAGGCGCATATTTCACATCCAATTCTTCCAATTGATTAACTCGCTCTACAATACCTTTGAGATCGCCTTTCATTGCCAAATTCAATAGAATTGTAATTTCGTCTGCGGAGGGAGCTACCAATGATTGCTGAGAATTTTCTACTTGATTACCTTTAGATACTTTTTCACCATCTTCATAAATCCATTCCAGTTTTAAGTGATCCTGTAACTTTTCTAAAAGCTCTGTTATGCGGATGGGCTTAGGTAGAAAATCATTGCAACCCGCCTCCTTACTTTTGTTGAGATCGAAATCAAAAACGCTGGCAGAAGTGCCAATCACGATCGCATTCTTTAGCTCAGGCGATCGCCGAATGCGACGAGTAGTTTCAAAGCCATTCATTTGAGGCATCATCAAGTCCATTAAAATACAATCTGGATTTAATTCAAATGCCTTATTGAGACAATCTTGACCATCTACTGCTTCGATCATGTCAAACCCTAAAGGCGATAGCATCTTGACCAAAATTGCCCGATTTTCTGCTCTATCATCTGCCACGATAACTTTCCGCTTATCGCCTTTAAAACTTTGGATATTTCGTTGCTCTTTTTTGATAACATCAGCGTATTTAGAAACTTCGGGTAAATCTAAATCAAAGAAGAAAATGCTCCCTTTTCCTAAGTTACTCTTTACCTGGATTTCGCCACCCATCATCTGAACTAATTGGCGGGTAATTGCCAGTCCTAATCCCGTTCCTTCTGCTTTGCGATTGTGTTCTCCTACCTGCTGGAATGGCAAAAATATCTCTTCTAATTGTTCTGGTGCCATGCCAATTCCTGTATCTTCCACCTGAAACCGAATTTTACCTTCCTGATAGCCGACTTTGAAAGCCACGCCTCCAGTTTCAGTAAACTTAACGGCATTACCTAGTAAGTTAATCAAAGCTTGTCGCAAACGTTTTTCATCAGCCTTGACACCTATAGGAAGTTGAGTAATTTGTTCAAAAATTAAGCAAATACCTTTTTGTTCGGCGCGGATACGGCAGATTTCGGCAATGCCTTCGAGAAAATCTAGGAAATGAAAATCCGTTAGGTGGAGTTCCATTTTTCTCGCTTCAATTTTAGAGAGGTCTAAAATGTCATTAATCAGATTCAAGAGGTGGTCGCCACACTGATGAATAATATTCACACCATCTTTTTGTGAGTTAGTTAAACTTTTTTCACGCTTGAGGATTTGGGCATAACCCAAAATGCCATTAAGTGGTGTTCTCAGTTCATGGCTCATGTTGGCAAGAAAATCACTTTTAGCACGGTTGGCTGATTGGGCGATTTCTTCTGCTTTTTGCAGATGCACATTTTTTTCCTGTAACTCTAAAGTTCGCTCTTGTACTTTAGCTTCTAAGTTAGTGTTGGCTAATTTTAAGTCTTTATAAAGACGAGCATTTTCAATGGAAATCGCCGCTTGAGAAGATAACAGTTGTAATACTTCTAAGCGATCTGATGTAAATGCGCCAATAGTAAGATTATTTTCTAAATAAAGAATGCCACTAAGTTTTCCTTGATGGATGAGTGGTGTACATAAAACCGATTTAGGTTTATGGTTGACAATGTACGTATCTGTGGTAAACGTTCCTTCACGAGTTGCATTATTGAGGACAACATTTTCTTTAGTTCGGGCTACATAGTTAATCAGTGAAATTGGTAGCTGCTGACTGGTTGATACTGGGATTCCTTGTAATACAGTTACATCAGTTTTATCTACTGCTCCTGATGCTTCTATTA
The DNA here is from genome assembly GCF_034932245.1 of Nostoc sp. UHCC 0251. Lineage (NCBI taxonomy): Bacteria > Bacillati > Cyanobacteriota > Cyanophyceae > Nostocales > Nostocaceae > Nostoc > Nostoc sp. UHCC 0251. The sequence continues at coordinate 4,347 of NZ_JAYGHD010000381.1, read as the reverse complement.
GCAAGTCTCCTGATTTTTCTAAAATTAAGTAGCCTGTTTGAGCGCCAGCATTTTCTAGCACAATGGTCATTAATTTAGTTAGCAAATTGCTCAAAACTATTTCTCCAGAAAGAGCTTGAGATGCTTTCATAACTGTGGCTAAATCCAGCGAGTCTGAAGCACTTTCACCCGTAGAGTTAATTATCTGAGTCACGTTTGTACTAACGGTTTCTCGCTTTGATATCCGAAATAGTTGAGGATATCTTTTTTCTAAGTCTTTGACTTTTGCCTTCGCTCCCCAACAAACATATCCATAGTAGGCATCGTTGAGATAGGTATTAGCAACTTTCTCTCTGCCACAAGCAAAATAGAACTCTGCTGCTAGTTCTGACGCTAGGGCTTCTTCCTGAATATATCCATGTTCTCTGGCTCCAGTTATGGCTCGGTCATAAAACGCGATCGCTTTGGCATCTTGTTGCAATACTCGTGCTTTTTCTGCTTCCACTAAATCGTATTTATGCTGATAGTTGGCAGGAGAATGCAAAGCCCATTGCTTCATTTTTTTCTGCTGCGCTACTACTTGGCTGAAATATTGTTGGCGCTCGCTTTTTGATGCACTGGGATACAAAGCTAGGAGAGTTAAAGAAGAGTAGAACTTGTGTTCGGCTTTGTACATCAACGCTCGTCCACCTTGTTCGTATTTTTCTGCCAGCAAGGCATCCTCAGCAGCGCGATCGTAATTTTTAAATAAATAACCTAGAATCAGTTTAGAAACATAGATAGGATAAATAGCCATATAATTATTGCTATTTATCAGAATTGGCAACATTTTATTTTCATCAAAACTTTCGCCAATTAATCGATATGGTTCCGATGTTTTCTTAATTAAATTCAAACCTGTTTGCCGAACTATCTGAGCATAGATAATTTGAAATTCTTGTTTAGTCCTTTGCATTAAAGCAATATAATGCGCCTGTTTCTGGAGAGCTATTTCTAGATTTTCACCGATAAAAAATAAATGCGTACAATAAAAACAAGCCGAATAGGAAGCATATTCTAAATCTCCTGTTTCCAGCCCTCTTTGGACACCTTCAATTAACGGTTCTATAGTATTAATAGCTGGTTCTTTCCAATGCCTGATAAAATAATTAAATGTTTCATATATTTTCGCCGTCATTTCCTTAGCATTGAATTGATTTAACAGCTTTAAGCCTAGCTGACCAAATTGATAGCCAGAATCCATGTCTTCAAAAGCGCCACATAGGAACATTCCATAAAGTACATACGCATAAGCTGACAGAGGAGAGTTTCCATCTTTGAGACATAGATTGGTCATTTTAAAAACGACCTGGGGATAAAGTTCGGGTGCTGCAATATAAACTGGGGGAATCAGATTGATTAAGACTCGCAGTGCAGCTAATTTATAAACATCAGTCATTTCTGGCAACTCTATTAAATCCTCAATCTGTTTTCCTCCTAAATTCAATCTGGTCAGTCTCATCGGGGGTTTTTCTGATAAAGGCAACCCTAGCATTTTTAGCACTTGCAATCCGGTATTTAACGCAGCTTGCATTTGGTTTTTAGCAATATAAAACTGCATTTTTGTCTCGTATACCTGGACTCGATCGAGCAGGGTTTTTGCCTGTGATAAAACTACATCAGAAAGCATTTCTGCTCGCTCGAAGTTAGTGTTGAGAAATTCTACTGCTGCTGTTTCTACATAGAAATTGAGTGTCATGTCATACTGACACTGCCAACTATGTGCTGTAAGAAGTTCCAAACCTACATTTAAATATTTAACAGATGATTCATACGCTGTTGCTGCTTTTGCTTTCTGTCCAGCTATAAGATTGAGTTGAGCTAGTCTATCTTTTTGAGGCTGTTGGGTAATGAATTCAGCACCAATATTCAGTTGGTTGACAATTTCAAAAATGTTTTCTTCAATATCCGTTTCTGAGGTATGTATTAGTAGCAATTCACCAATTTTTAGATGAGTCTGTTTTTTCTGGTCATCTGGAATGAGAGAATAAGACGCTTGCTGCACCCGATCGTGTAAGAACTTATAGGTAATGGGTGATGGGTGATGAGTGATGGGCGATCGCCTGTTCTCAGTCTCCATTTCTTCTGAGTCGAAAACAAGCGGTGTTTTGTAGGAATTGTTGAGGGGTAGAACCAAACCTGATTGCAGAGCTTCCCACAAATCTACTGCTGTTTCTGACTGAGATGTTTTATTAATAATCGCCAACATATCTAAAGTAAATTTGTCTCCAATGCAGGCAGCAAACTTTAATACACTCTGGGTTTTTTCAGATAGCTTTTGAATTTGACTGACCATCAATTCAACGACATTATCAGTTATATTAACTCTTTGAATAAACTCAATATTCCATTGCCAAAAACTGCGTTCAAAGTCAAAGGATAATAAGTTATCATGATAAAGGGATTTGAGTAACTGAGTTAAGAAAAAGGGATTGCCTTGGGTTTTTGTAAAAACTAACTCAGCTAGCGGCTTTACCTTTAAAACTTCACTACGAAGAGTATCGGCTACTAACTGGTTGACATGAGCGATATCCAAAAGCTGGAGGATAATGTTATTTACGATCGCACCAGTATTTTGAATCTCCTCCAAGGTCTGAATTAAAGGATGAGTGGCACTTACTTCGTTATCTCGATATGCACCAATTAACAATAAATATTGGCTATCTGGGTCGGTCATAATTAACTGGATAAGCTTGAGGGAAGCTGAATCCGCCCACTGTAAATCATCCAGAAACAAAACTAGCGGGTGTTCGGGTTGACTAAATACATGAATGAATTGTTGAAACACCCGATTAAATCGGTTTTGTGATTCTGACGCTCCTAATTGAGGAACTGCTGGCTGCGGGCCAATAATCCGTTCTAATTCGGGAATAACGTCTATAATCACTTGAGCATTGGAACCAAGAGCATCTATTAATTTTGATTTCCAAACGGCGATTTGCTCATCGGTTTCTGTTAGCAATTGCCGCATCAAATCTTGGAATGCTTGAATTAGAGAAGCAAAAGGAATATTCCGCTTGAACTGGTCAAATTTACCGGAGATAAAATAACCCCGCTGGCGCACAATCGGTTTGTGAACTTCGTAAACTAAGCACGATTTACCGATACCTGAGTAACCAGAAACTAGCATCATTTCTGTACTACCAGAACTGACGCGATCGAATGCTTCTAACAAAGTAGCAACTTCTACTTCCCGTCCGTAGAGTTTTTGTGGGATAGAGAATTGGCTGTATGAATCTAGCTGACCGACAATAAAATGGGAAATCTCGCCATCCGTCTGCAACTGAGCGAGACAGGTTTCTAAATCGGCTTTTAGTCCTAGAGAGCTTTGATATCTATCTTCAGCAGTTTTCGCTAACAATTTCATTACAATGTCAGAAACCGCTGAAGGAATTTTGGGATTGAACTCTTGAGGCGCTATTGGTGTTTTGGCAATATGACAATGAACAAATTCCAGAGAGTCAGCGGCATTAAAGGGCAGCGAACCTGTCAGCATTTCATAAAAAGTAACGCCTAAAGAATAGAAGTCGGTACGGTAATCAATTGACCGATTCATTCGTCCGGTTTGCTCCGGTGACATGTAGGCGAGAGTGCCTTCTAGTAAATTAGGATTGCTGATGCTTTGATTTTCTTTTTCTAAACGTGATGCAATACTGAAGTCGATAATTTTAACTTGCCCAGTTTTTGGGTTAATAACGATATTGTCAGGTTTAATATCTTTATGAATAATCTTGGCTTGATGCAGTTGAGTGAGAGTGGATGCTAGCTGAATGGCTATTGTGAGAAATTCGGTTAATGATAATTGGCGATCGCTAATATATTTTTTCAGAGATTCTGCACCAAAGTCTGCCAAAATTAGAGCTAGACCGTTATGATGATTTTCTAAAGCTAGAGACTTGACAATTCCTTCTATATCTACTAGTCTCTGTGAAATTTTATATTCATGTCTGAGTCGGGTTAGCTCTTCGAGGCTGGGATACTCAGCTTTAAGGGCTTTAACGATCGCAGGGGTTTGATCTAACTCCTTGGAAGCACGATAAATAACAGTATTGACACCTTCATGCAGAGCTTCAATAAAGTTGTAACCGGGAAGGACAGGTATCATTTTTGTACGACTGAGTGGTAATGGGCAGTATCCACCACTGTCAAATAAAAGGACAACGAGGTGGCTTATTTAGCATTCCCAGCCAGCAAAAAAAATCTATAAGCCTAAATAAACCTCAACATTTGGAAATATAAATTTGCTACTATAGGAATCATATTTGATTTCTGACAATATTTCAGTAGGGTGTGTTATGCCGTAGGCTAACGCACCATCCGAAGATTTTG
>NZ_JAYGHD010000380.1:0-15386 GCF_034932245.1 Nostoc sp. UHCC 0251 | reverse complement strand
TAAGCCAGAAACCCCTCATGTAGAGACGCGATTTATCGCGTCTAAAAGACTGACAGGTTAGAGGAGGTTTCTTTGACATCGCCTCAGATGATTGGGAAATTATTAAAACTTCAAGTTTAAAGCGAGTAAAATGTAAGTACGTGATATACTACGTCTCTCACTTACCCTGGTTTTATGGCACTGCCAATTGTTGCAATTATCGGACGCCCAAATGTGGGCAAATCCACCCTGGTTAATCGACTCGCCGGGGAACAAACGGCGATTGTCCATGATGAACCGGGAGTGACACGCGATCGCACTTATCTACCAGCTTTCTGGAATGGTCGGGAATTTTTAGTGGTAGACACTGGTGGTTTAGTTTTTAATGATGATACCGAATTTTTACCACTGATTCGCCAACAGGCAATGACAGCGCTTGCAGAAGCATGTGCCGCTATTTTTGTCGTAGATGGCCAAACAGGCCCCACCTCGGCAGATTTAGAAATTGCCGAATGGATGCGCCAACAAACTGTACCCGTTCTACTGGCTGTAAATAAATGTGAATCTCCAGAACAAGGCTTAATGCAAGCTGCCGAATTTTGGGAATTGGGATTGGGCGAACCTTACCCTATCTCCGCGATTCATGGCAGTGGCACAGGAGAGTTACTCGACGAGTTAGTTAACCATATCCCTGCTATTGAAGACATTCCAGACACGAATGAAATCAAAGTAGCAATTGTGGGCCGCCCAAATGTGGGTAAATCGAGCTTACTCAATTCTTTTGTTGGGGAAGAAAGGGCAATTGTCAGCCCGATTTCCGGTACTACCCGCGATGCTATTGATACCGTCATTGAACGAGAGGGGCAAACCTACCGCTTGATTGACACCGCTGGTATTCGCAAAAAGAAACACATAGAATACGGCACGGAATTCTTTAGTATTAATCGGGCTTTCAAAGCGATTCGCCGCGCTGACGTGGTTTTATTAGTAATAGATGCCGTAGATGGAGTTACTGAGCAAGACCAAAAATTAGCTGGGCGGATTATCGAAGAAGGTCGAGCTTGCATCATCGTCGTTAATAAGTGGGATGCTGTCGAAAAAGACTCTTACACAATCTACGACTACGAAAAAACTCTGCAATCACGGTTACATTTTACCGAATGGGCAGAAACAATTTTTGTGAGTGCCTTGTCAGGACAACGGGTAGAGAAGATTCTAGAGTTGGTGAAAACTGCGGCTGAATCACACAAACGCCGTGTTAGCACATCAGTTATTAACGAAGTCTTAACAGACGCTGTGAGTTGGCATTCACCGCCAGCATCTCGTGGTGGGCGTCAAGGCAAAATTTATTATGGTACACAAGTAAGTAGCCAACCACCAACGATCGCACTATTTGTCAATGATTCTAAACGCTTCAACGACAACTACCGCCGCTACATTGAACGCCAATTCCGGCAACAGCTAGGATTTAAAGGCACGCCAATTATCTTACTGTGGCGGAGCAAAAAAGTCCGTGATGCCGAAATTGGTAATGTTAATCGAGCAACTCGCGTCAAAATAAGTTAGGAGACAGGAGAGACGCCATGAATCGCGTCTGTACAAGGGAGATGCGATGAATCGGGTCTTTATAGGAGTTATGAGTTAAAGCCAAAATTGCTATTTTTAAACCTATGTCAACATAATAGGTTAACCCAGAAGTCAAAACTCCTAACTCCTAACTCCTAACTCTAAAATGGATTTATTGCGATCGCTGCCACTTGGACTTTATTTAGAACAACCCCAAACTTGGCTGCATAAAATCGATCCGCGAGTCAAATTCGCCTGGTTGATGAGCTTTTTAACAAGCTATGTTTTAGCTAACAACTATTGGCGGGTGCTGCTGGTAGTAGTATTGATTCTTGCCACCTTGATTGCTAGGATTCCCCGACGAGTATGGCAGCAGCAAATGGGTTGGCTATTAATGCTATCATTTTTTGTCTTAGCGATCGGAGCCATCAGTCCTGATGCAATGGGTGTAGATCATCAGCCACGCCTGCCAGCTAATGAACAAATATTAGTCCAGCCAGCATTCTCTAATAATCTTGTTCAAGAGCCAGCAGGTAATAACAAGAAATACAGCTATGTTTTGTTTCACAAAGGCCCAGTCAAAGTAACTCGTCGCTCCTTAGATTTGGCGATACGTCTGAGTACAATTATATTTACCGTAATTTACAGTACTAACCTGTATCTGCTGACAACCGCACCAGAAGAAATCACATCTGGCATAGAAAGCCTAATGCAACCTCTGCGACGCTTCAAGTTGCCTGTCACCGAAATTGCTTTAACTTTAACCTTGTCCTTGCGCTTTATTCCCCTGGTTTTAGAAGAAGTGCAAAACTTATTTCGCTCCGTGATGACAAGGGCAATTAATTGGAAAAAGCTGGGATTGAAAGGAGGATTCAAAGTTTGGATGACAGTCGCAGAGAGACTGTTAGAAAATCTGCTCTTACGAGCCGATCAAATGGCGAATGCAATGATGGTGCGGGGTTTTACCAGTCCCAACGAGCATCGAGTGCAGTGGCACGACTTACGATTTAAAGGGCGTGACTGGCTTGCGATCGCAACTTTAATTTTATTCTGGGGAATACGCCTAGCTATAGGAACTAAGGTCTAATAGACATCTCCAGAAATTAATTATGCGTTACCTGAAACCCTTGTAGAGACGTTGCAATGCAACGTCTCTACATTCATTTTCACCAGATATCTAATGCTTCTCCATTTCCCCTTCATCGGCGTTGGTTAGATTAGCTAGAATATAATGTGGCATGGAAAATTGAACATTGACTCCATAATAAAATTGATCCCCTGCCATTTATCGTAGCTTTTTGGTATGAACCAGATGGTTTGGCAGTTTTGGATCGCGCTCAACCAATTTATGAACTCCCTACTGGGCACTCAACACCGTCTGGGGACAAGTTCATGCAAGAATTATCGCAGACAGCGATCCTGAGAAAGAGTGGTATGAATCTCTGCACAAAGCCCAGACACAATTGGCAGCGCTGAAAATGTTTCTTTCTAGCCCCCAATCCCCAGTCACTTATTCCCTCAGCTATTTTGTGCCATTTAGCCACAGTTGTGGCAGTATGGAAAGGAGTTGAAAAGTTGGCTGTTGGCGTTGGGAACTTCAAAGGGTGTTTTCCCTTGCCACGCAGAACTTCCAACCAGAGGCTCAGGACTATTTTGTGCCTTGTCCCAACAAATTGGTAAATTGAAGTCACCAAAGCAGATGGTGATGTTTCTCAACCAGCGTCTACTCTCTGAATCTACGCTTCGCGGCTTCTGTTGTACCATTTCGCTTCACTACCACTAGCTTCATCTGCCGATTAGAAACTAGATCAAGGTCTTCGTAACCGCAGTTTTGCATTTTAAGCAAATATTCTGACGAATGTTGGTATTATCGTCTGAATGTTTGGAATTCACTGCGAAAAGATATACATACTCCCACCTTGACTACACCTTGACTCTTAAATGAATCCAGAAAACGCAGAAACTTACATAAACCATCCAACTTGGGGTTTACTCTACAAAATCTGTATGGTTGATGAGAACCAGGATTTGTTCACCACACTTTATGCCCAGCGCCTGTTTTTTTTGGTCGCAAATGACGTTAAAGGTGTTAAATTCCAGTCTTTAGGACGGACTGAGGCTAGAATGATGTTGGAAAATCGCTTACGTACCCTGCGGCGCAGTGGGCATTCTCAGGAGTACGATCAGCTTCAGAGTGTTTTCCAACGCACCTTCCAATGAATAGTTCGATTTCCGAACGTATTGTTACCATTCGCTCCTCACTGCCAGCTTCAGTCCGATTGATTGCTGTTAGCAAGCAAGCTTCTGCCCAGGCCATTCGGTCTGCCTATGCCGCAGGAATTCGTGATTTTGGGGAGAGTCGTATCCAAGAAGCCGCCAGCAAACAAGCCGAGTTGCAAGACTTACCGGATATTACCTGGCACTTTATTGGACATTTGCAAAGTAATAAAGCCAAAAAAGCCATCGAGCAATTCCATTGGATTCACTCCGTCGATAACTTGAAGCTGGCACAGCGTTTAGATCAATTGGCGCAACAGCTAGGAGTGAGTCCCCAGGTTTGCCTGCAAGTGAAAATTCTCCCTGATCCCAATAAGTCTGGTTGGAGTGTGCCAGAACTTTTGGCTGATTTACCCACACTCAATCAATACAAAAGTTTACAAATTCAAGGTTTGATGACAATTCCCCCTTCAGGATTAAATGATCCCGAAATTCTAAGTGTATTTACTCTCAATCGGGAACTAGCAAAGAAAATCCAGGAACAAAACTGGTCGCATATTAAAATGCAACACTTGTCTATGGGTATGTCAGGCGACTACGAACTGGCAGTGCAAGCAGGCGCAACGATGGTACGATTAGGAACAATATTGTTTGGCGATCGCTCTTAGCCTATTAGTCATCAATCTTGTAAGTCAGTATTAATACAGATCAGAATTTGATGACAACAATTTTGTAACAGACTGGTGCAATTGGAAACAAAGGATATAGTATTGACAAGAGCAATCGCCAAGGCAAAATAGGGTACAAAGAGCTTTCCTTCGGACAAACCTTAGGATATAATCTTGACTCATTATTATGTTTAGGCGATGCACAGACCTTTCCAAGAAGTGTCAGTTCATCGCCAAAACCAGTAGTATAGGTTACAAATAGCAAGAGCCTTGCTAGAGTATCCACCGATGTAGCGTAGTTTACCGCCGTAGGCATTATTCTTAGCTCAATTAATCCTCAGCCAAGTCAATACAGGCTATTCGCACCAGGAGAGTACACACACAATGAACAATATTTTTTCCAAACTCAGAGACTTTGTGGGTCTAAATGAGCAAGTGGAATACGAGTATTACGAAGAAGAACCAGAAACAGATAATAATTACCAAAACCTGTATCAGCAAGAAAATCCCCAACCACCGGCACCACAGGAGAGCGCAACTGCTCAAAATCGACGCTGGCGGGAACCAGTGCCTACAATGGGAGATGATATGACAGCAGGTTCAAAGCCAATGGGGAATGTGATTGGTATGCCAGGAGCAATTAACGGAATTTCGGAAGTTTTAGTACTCGAACCACGCACCTTTGAAGAAATGCCCCAGGCAATTCAGGCGTTGCGAGAACGCAAGTCAGTGGTATTAAATCTGACAATCATGGACCCGGATCAAGCTCAACGAGCAGTAGATTTTGTTGCAGGTGGTACTTACGCATTAGATGGACATCAAGAGCGCATCGGTGAGAGCATCTTTTTGTTTACACCAAGCTGTGTCCAAGTTAGCACCCAAGGTGGCGTTCTTCATGAAGTACCACAACCGCCAGCACGTCCCTCTCGTCCTACAGGTTCTCCAAATCAAACTTGGGGCAACGAAACTAACCGGATGGCACAATAAAGTTAAATTAGTATTTAGTCCTTTGTCTTTTGTCTTTTGTCATTTGTCCTGGGTTTTGCTCATGGTGACAAATGACAAACGATTAATGACTAATTACCAATGACTAACGACTAATGACTAATGACTAATGACTATAAAATTTGGCTTAATTGGTGGTGGGGTAATGGGAGAAGCGCTCTTATCCCGCCTTATCGCGCGTGGAATTTATCAATCATCAGAAGTCATAGTTAGCGAACCGCTATCTTCACGGCTAGATTTTTTAAGACAGCAATACGATGTTGCAGTGACAACGGATAATAGCCAGGTTTTCGCCCAAGTCAAAGAAGTTATCTTTTTGGCAGTGAAACCGCAGGTGTTTAGCGCGATCGCTCAAGAATTAGCAAATATTGATATTCTTAATAAAGAACAATCACCCCTAATCATTTCGATCTTAGCGGGTGTAACGTTAAGCCAGCTGGAAGCTGCATTTGTGCAATTGCCAGTTATTAGAGCAATGCCCAACACCCCTGCAACAGTGGGAGCGGGAATGACTGCGATTTGTTCAGGTGCATATACCAATGCCAAGCATTACCAAATAGCACAGCAAGTTTTTTCTGCTGTGGGCGAAGTCGTGGAAGTGCCAGAAGGGCTAATGGATGCAGTCACAGGGTTATCTGGTAGCGGCCCAGCTTACGTGGCGCTCTTGGTAGAAGCACTTGCTGATGGCGGAGTATCCGCAGGTTTACCTAGAGCAATTGCCAATCAACTAGCCTTGCAAACCGTACTGGGAACAGCGAAACTGTTGCAAGAAACCAAAATGCACCCAGCAGAACTCAAAGATCGCGTTACCAGTCCTGGTGGTACAACCATTGCGGGAATTGCCAAACTAGAACAAGCGGGATTCCGTTCAGCTTTAATTGAAGCAGTAAAAGCTGCCACACAGCGATCGCAAGAACTGGGAAAATGAGAAAGTAGGGAATGGGGAATGAGGAGTGGGGAGTGGGGAAAATTCAATAAAATTTATTCTATTCCTAGTCCCCTACTCCCCTCTCTCTCTAACGAAGTTGACAAAAGACTCGTTAGTATAGTAAACAATCTGGTTGCAAATGTGATTGAGTGAATTATCCTGCACCGTCTCCAGAACTTGACTTAGGGTCTATATTCCCCTTTGATCTGGATCAGTTTCAAAAAGAAGCGATCGCGTCCCTGAACGCCGGACGCTCAGTTGTCGTATGTGCCCCCACAGGTTCGGGCAAAACATTAGTCGGAGAATACGCCATTTATCGCGCCCTAGCGCGAGGAAAACGTGTATTTTACACTACTCCCCTGAAGGCGCTGTCAAACCAAAAATTACGCGATTTTCGGGAAAAATTCGGGTTTGATCAAGTCGGACTGTTAACTGGAGATGCTTCCATTAACAGAGATGCACCGATTTTGGTGATGACCACAGAAATTTTCCGAAATATGCTTTATGGCACACCCATTGGGCAAATAGGCATCTCGTTAGTAGACGTTGAAGCGGTGATACTTGATGAGTGTCACTACATGAACGATCGCCAGCGCGGTACAGTTTGGGAAGAATCCATCATCTATTGTCCTCGTGAAGTGCAACTGGCAGCCCTTTCAGCAACAGTTGCCAACAGCGATCAACTCACCGACTGGCTAAATCGCGTTCATGGCCCAACAGACCTGATTTACTCCGATTTTCGCCCAGTTCCCTTGGAATTTCACTTTTGCAATCCCAAAGGGTTATTTCCCCTGCTGAATGATAGCAAAACCAAAATTAACCCCCGCCTTCTTCAGAAGAAGAAGGGGAGAGGGGGAGAAAGGGAGAAAGGGAGAAGTGGTAGGCCTGAGGCTCCTGGAATAATTTATACCTTGAGCCAGTTAGAGCAACGGGATATGCTACCAGCCATTTACTTCATCTTCAGTCGCCGGGGATGTGATAAAGCAGTGGCAGAAGTCGGTGATTTATGGTTGGTAAATAATGAAGAGTCCCAGATTTTACGGCAACAGATTGATGACTTTTTAGCCCGTAATCCCGAAGCAGGGCGTTCTGGACAAATTGCACCCCTGTACCGGGGAATTGCTGCCCACCACGCCGGAATTTTGCCTGCTTGGAAAGCGCTAGTAGAAGAACTATTTCAGCAGGGGTTGATTAAAGTAGTATTCGCCACTGAGACGCTAGCAGCGGGAATTAATATGCCCGCCCGGACAACGGTGATTTCCACCCTTTCCAAGCGTACCGATACTGGACACCGCTTGTTGAACGCTTCCGAATTCTTGCAAATGGCGGGACGAGCAGGCCGCCGAGGGATGGATAAACAAGGTCATGTGGTGACAGTCCAAACTCCCTTTGAAGGAGCTAAAGAAGCCGCGTATTTAGGAACATCTAAGCCAGATCCCCTCGTTAGCCAGTTTACGCCTAGTTATGGCATGGTACTCAACTTGCTGCAAACCCATACCCTAGAGCAAACTAGGGAACTCATAGAACGCAGTTTTGGGCAGTACATGGCCACCTTGCATTTACGGCCAGAATACGATGAGATTGCCGAACTCGAAACCCAATTAGCTCAACTTCATGAGCAAATCGCCGCAGTTGATGAAAATGAACTGGCTATTTATGAGAAATTGCGGCAACGCCTAAAAGTGGAACGCCAGATCCTGAAAACCTTGCAAGAGCAAGCGCAGGAAGACAGACAAGAAGAATTGGGGATGATGTTGGGTTTTGCTGTGTCAGGAACTCTGTTGAGTCTCAAGGGCAAAAACATCACAGTGTCTACACCCGTAACCGCAGTTTTAGTGGGGAAATCGCCGGGTTCTGGTCAAGCTCCTTACTTGGTATGCTTGGGGCACGATAACCGTTGGTATGTAGCAACCACAGGGGATGTAGTCGATTTGTATGCCGAACTACCGCGAATTGAAGTGCCACCTGATGTATTACCACCGCCAGAGATGCCTTTGAAGCCAGGGCAGTCGCGCCGTGGTAACGAACAAACATTTGCGATCGCTACGCGTATTCCCAATCCGCTAGAATCATTGCATCTGGCACCAGAAGTAGCAGAACAACTCAGTCGCACTGCTGCCGTCCAAGAGCAATTAGAAGCTCACCCCCTACATCAATCAGGCAATGCTGCGACGCTTTTCAAGCGCCGGGCCCGCTATGTTGAACTAGAAGCTGAACTCGAACAATTGCAAGGGCAAGTAGAGCAACAGTCACAACGTCATTGGGAAGAATTTCTCAATTTAATCTCAATTCTGCAACACTTTGGCGCTTTAGATAACTTAGTGCCCACAGTATTAGGGCGAATTGCTGCTGCCATCCGGGGCGAGAATGAATTGTGGTTGGGTTTAGTATTCGCTAGTGGTGAATTGGACAACTTAGATCCGCACCATTTAGCCGCCGCCGCCGCCGCTTTGGTGATGGAAACCCCCCGTCCAGATAGCAAGGTTAATTTTGAGCTTAGTAATGAAGTGGCAGAAGCCTTAGCAAAATTGCGGGGAATTCGTCGCCAAATGTTCCAACTACAACGGCGGTATAACGTGGCGCTGCCTATATGGTTGGAATTTGAGTTAATTGCGATCGTGGAACAATGGGCGCTAGGAATGGAATGGATAGAACTCTGCGAAAACACCACCTTGGATGAAGGCGATGTGGTGAGAATTCTCCGGCGGACGTTGGATTTATTATCGCAAATACCCCACGTTCCGCATTTGCCAGACTCTTTCCAGCGTAATGCCTATCGGGCGATGCAGTTGATTGATAGATTCCCTGTGAATGAGGTGGTTGAATAAACTGCGTCTGTGTATCTCCACGTCTTTTTCTCTTTGTGCGTCCTCTTCGTCAAGATTAATTTGAGGGGTTTTTAGTACTACTCCAAACCCCTCAGAAATGAATTTACATTTTGCCAAATATTTAGTTAAAAATGCTTTTTTAGTTTCGTATATCTTCTATACGTGATTAATCATGTGTATCTAACAGAATTTATAGTCGCCATCAGCGCTATTCAATCTTAGTACACTAAGTTTCCAGTACCGCGCAACTGACGCAAAGAATTTACACAGTATGGACAGTCACAACCAAATGTCTGAATTGCAGCATCACTTTCCTCTTCAGTAAAGTTCAACATAGCAATATTCTCATCTGATGCTGATGTGACAATGGTTGATGAACGTGTAGAGGTATATGGTTGCTTTCTCTCTGAATCTCGAATGCACACAAAATCTTTTCCACCATGTGGGTTAGTGATACAGGTACGACCATCTTGTGTGTGCATTAATCGCTGAGTAATACTAGCATGGGCAGGATTCAATACCGCCAACGTAGACATCAGCGACACAAAAATTGAGGAACTGGAAAGCAAATTCAAGATAATTTTTTTGTTCATAAATTCCTTGAGAAAATTGTCTACTAGTTTAGGGTATGCGATTCACTTTCAAACTTCAAGTGAATTTCCTCTAGCTTGACACTTGTTGGCTAAGAAAGTTCCATATATAGGACTCATATTTGATTGATGAAAAACTCCTTACAACTCAAAACGCCTTCTTTACTGTTGCCTATTGCCTGTTAAGCCAAGAGCAATAAACCTGATATAGATTCTCATTCTTAAATTATCAACTTGTAAAAACTTATTTTTTTCATTACATTTGGAAAAAGGCTCATATATCAAGTAATTTACTAGCCTCAACATAAAAAATGAAGCGGAAACTACATTCAGAATCTTCAGGTTGTTGCAACTGTGAACATGAGCATCATGAGAAAGATAACCATGAACATAAGCATAATCATGATGAGAATCATAACCATGACCACAATCACGACCACGGTGGAGAATTCAATCTCAAAAATGAGGTATTGCCTTTAGTAGCGATTTTAAGTTTATATTTGCCTGGTGTAATTTTTCAAGATCAATTACACAACACACTTTACTCGATAGGTGAATATTTGCTTTTCATCCCTGCCTATTTATTAAGTGGATGGAGTGTTTTAAAAACGGCTGGGCGCAATATACTCAGAGGTAGAGTATTCGATGAAACTTTTTTGATGACAGTAGCGACATTAGGGGCGATCGCAATTCATAAGTTACCCGAAGCTGTCGGTGTCATGTTATTTTATAAAATTGGCGAATTGTTCCAAGATATTGCCGTTAGTCGTTCTCGTAATTCGATCAAAGCTTTATTAGAAGTACGTCCAGACTATGCCAATATTAAAATAGAGGGAGAATTAAAAAAAGTATCCCCAAATACAGTAAATATTGGAGATATTATCGTTGTAAAACCTGGGGAAAAGATTCCCTTAGATGGCGAGATAATAGATGGAAATTCACAAGTTGATACATCTGCCTTAACTGGAGAGTCTGTACCACGAACGGTGAGGCTGGGAGAAACAGTTTTGGCTGGGATGATTAACAAAATGGGTGTTCTCAGCATTAGAGTAACAAAACTATTTGGTGACTCTTCCATTGCCAAGATTTTAGACTTGGTACAAAATGCCAAAAGTAAAAAAGCAGAAACAGAAAAATTTATTACTAAATTTGCCCGATATTATACGCCGATAGTAGTTTTTACTTCTCTAGGGGTTGCGCTATTACCTCCTTTATTCATTTCGGGTGCAACTTCTTCAGAATGGATTTATCGTGCCCTAATTTTATTAGTTATTTCCTGTCCGTGTGGACTCGTTATCAGTATTCCCCTAGGTTACTTTGGAGGTGTGGGAGGTGCAGCTAAACGTGGAATTTTAGTTAAAGGCTCTACTTTTTTAGATACTCTAAATGCAGTCAATACAGTTGTATTTGATAAAACTGGAACACTAACTCACGGGGTATTTAAAGTAGCAAAAATAGTACCATGCAATGGCTACGATGAGCAAGAATTGCTGCAATTAGCTGCCAAAGTAGAATCACACTCAAATCATCCCATCGCTCAATCTATCCGTAAGGCTTATAGTGGAAAAATTGATGAATTTGAAGTGAGAGATTATGAAGAAATAGCAGGTTATGGAATTAGAGCCAACGTTGAAAATAAAGTAGTGATAGCAGGAAGCGATCGCTTACTCCACAGAGAGAATATTGCTCATGATAATTGCCAGCTAGAGGGAACAGTTATTCATCTAGCAGTGGATAATATTTACGCTGGGTATATTGTCATTGCTGATGAGTTGAAAGAAGATGCAAGACAAGCTATTCATGCACTCAAGCGACTGGGTGTAGAAAGAACAGTAATGTTGACAGGAGATAATCAAGCGATCGCATCTCGCATTGCTCAACAGCTAGATATAGATGCTTACGAAGCAGAGTTATTACCAGAAGAAAAAGTTAATGCCATTGAGAAGTTACTCAGCACCGTTGGCAAACATAGTAAAGTTGCCTTTGTTGGGGATGGCATTAATGATGCGCCAGTGATTGCTAGAGCAGACGTTGGTATAGCAATGGGTGGGTTAGGCTCAGATGCAGCGATAGAAACTGCCGATATTGTGATCATGACAGATGCACCCTCTAAAGTGGCAGAAGCAATACAAATCGCCAGAAAAACAAGGCAAATTGTTTGGCAAAATATCGTTTTTGCTTTATTCATTAAAGGTGTATTTATTGTATTGGGTATTTTTGGCGTAGCAACAATGTGGGAAGCTGTGTTTGCTGATGTGGGAGTAGCCTTACTAGCAATTTTCAACGCAACTAGAGTCATGAAATAAAATTTTTGGAAAATCGGGAATCCGTAATTGGGAAATTGTAGAAGTTAAAACTGAAAAGCAATAATTGAATATATCGAACACTCCCAAATCGGATTCCCGCAAAGGTAGACTATGAAACCATCTATCAAAGGTATCGCTACAGCTGCGTTAGCTTTGGTGTTAACTAACTTAGCAATTTCAGTAGTTGCATTACCCCATAAAACCAATCAACCGCCAACCGATGCGCGAACGCAACCTTTAAAAGACACTTTAATCGTTCCTGGCGAACGAGTTGGGCCGATAACACGCACAACCACCAGACAAGATTTAGTGAAGCTGTTTGGTGCATCCCATCTTGTTGACAAAACCATTTCTGGCCCTGAGGGAATGGGCAGTTTTGCAGCTACTCAGGTAAATCTAAATCAGGGACGTTCTCTCTTGGTAGTTTGGAGTGATAGTTCTCGTACTAAACCTGTAGATGTGCGTAACCTGGGTTCAGCTTGGAAAACCCGTGAAGGTATCGGTATTGGAACCCCATTGAACGAGTTACGCAAGAGGTTAGGTGACTTTAAACTCTATGGATTGGCGTGGGATTACAGCGGCACTATTTTGCTGGATAGTAGCGAATTATCCCGCTATCAGGGCAAACTCATCCTGCGAGTAAACGCTGCTCCCAATGCTGCACAGAAATATCCCAATGATTATAAAGCAGTGTCAGGCGATCGCACTTTTTCCTCTAGCAATCCCCATTGGAAACCTCTGGGAATCAGGCTAGCAGAAATAATCGTTGTACTCAACCCAAGTCAGTAGTGGTATGCTAATGCTAAACATCAGTTTGCTTGCTAAGACCTAAAAGAGCAATTCCATAGGCAGCTTGTTCTGTAGTATATTCACTGTCGTTCCAACAGCTTTCTACTAGTTTAATTGCTGTAGGGCGACGGCGATCGCAACAAAAACTAGATGCACTTCAGGCAGAATTTGACATCCGTAGCGATAAGTTGAAGCAGATGAATAAAGCTGTAGCAATTGAGGCTGGTACGGCAGTTAAGTTTCAATTAGAACAGCAGCTTCTTGATGAAGAGGCAAAACTGACACATCTTAGCGATGAACTGGATAAAATTGAGTCTGCAATGCAATCATGAGACTTATGTAAATATACAGTTATTTGGCGGATGAAAATTAGGATTTCCTAACCCAGAAAACAAGAAAAACATAGATATTAAGTTAATCGGTGTTTGTTTATACTATTTCAATTCTTTGTAGTCGTTATACTCATGACTTAGGTTCTACCTGGGAATTAGGAAGTGGCTTTGCCACTTCTTTTTATTTATCTGCTAGCCCAGTAAAAAATAAATTAAAAGTTAAAAGTAATTCGTTCAACTTTGAACCTTTATTAATTGTTATACCATTTGGCAAAATACCTGCTATAGCTACATTGCTAAGGGCGTACATCTGTACGCCCCTATAGCCCATTCATTTACTGCAAAGATTGTTGACAATGGTATGATTTTGTGTATGTTTAATTGACCAAACAGTATAACGGAATTCTGGTCATATAGACATGATGTTAATCATTACTCATTGTATCTTGCCATCTCTCACGCTTGGGCTTGCTCTCCACATCGCGCGATCGCGCTTCTTGCCAAGTCCCCCACATTAGGGATTGCTGTTTTTCAACATGGTTAATAAACTGCATAATTGACTGGTCTGCTTTGATGGGAGTTTTCAAATCAAATTTAATTGTTTGGACAATCTTGATGTCACCCATGAGAAAGAACTTACCTGCAATCTTAGTCAGCCATAACACAATTCGATTGCATAACCAACCAAAAAATCCTTTACGTTTCTTAGTAATCAACAGTATTTGACCTTCAGTTTTTCCCCCTTCGTGAAGTCGTACTGTAAACATCGTGTGGACATGGAAAAAATCGGGGCCAAGTGTCACAATGCCAATGCTACCGTACCAATAGCAAACACTGTAAGCTATGGCATTTTTGTAGAAAAGACGGATGAGCTTGATCAAAAAGGAATTTTCTTCTTTAAAAGGTGTAGTATTGCTGAAGATAATAGCATTCTCATTCAGTTCGTATCTTTCAAAAATAATTTCTAGTGGCAGTTTATGAACTGTATTGAGGTGTTGAGCATCAATTGCATTAATCATCACCACATTGGGATGACAGTTCATCATGAAGGGAGAATGGATAGCGACATCACACTCTTTTTGTTCCAACTCTGGAACAAAAGGTAGGGGTTGCTGTGGTATTTCTCCAGTCCAAACCCAAATCATCCCGTACTTCTCAGCAGTAGGCCAAGTTTGTAATTTCAAGGAAGGCGGCGTATCTAAACATGGGATATCAATACACGTCCCCTCAGCATCAAACTTCCAGTGATGGAAAAAACAACGTAGTGCATTACCTTCAACTTTACCTTCAGCAAGGTGAGCGCCCATATGTGGGCAGTAGGCATCAAAGGTAACTACTCTTTTGTCTTTTCCCCGATAAATCACTAGTTCTCTGCCCAAAATTGTGACAGGTTTTACTTCACCTACCCGCAGATTTTTAGAGGGTATTACCCAATACCATCCTTCAATAAAACGCTCTGGATTATTGAAGTTTTTAGGTTTCCTGGTTGAGCTATAAGCCTGCGAGTTGAGATTCATTTTATGGTTTCACTTGAGGTGAAGCAGTTGATCTAGAAGTAACATGAGAACTATAAAAAAACAGTTACTTTCAGTACCACAACAAACAGTTACCCAATAAATGGAGAAAATTAGCGAGGTGAAACATTGAGTGATTTTTATAAAAGTTGTTAAAATTAAGCTAGTCAAATCTCAGCTTGTATAAGCTAATATCCATTCAAAACATATATTTGGAAAATGAAAACTTAGTAATATCTCTAATTAGATAAAAATTTAAACTACTGATACGAAGATTTTGCTAAATCTCAAATGACTGAATTACCCAGAAAATATGTAATAATAAATACAATATTTGGGGAAATCTGCCATGTTAGCTCAGGAGACAAAACTGCTTTTAATTGGTCAGGTAACAGATATAAGCGGAATTCCTATTAGGACAATTCGCTATTACGAGAGTTTAGGATTAATCAAATCATTAAGACGAACAGAGGGAGGCTTCCGCCAGTTTTCATTGGATGTACTGACTCGTCTAGCATTTATTAAAAGGGCACAAAATCTTGGTCTTAGCTTAGAGGAGATTGGAAATATTCTTCAGGTTTATGACCAAGGACAAGCCCCCTGTGATAACAATACTTCTCGGTTAAGGGGAAAAGGGTAAAGGGAAAAAGGGAAAGAAAAAACC
>NZ_JAYGHD010000379.1:0-15583 GCF_034932245.1 Nostoc sp. UHCC 0251 | reverse complement strand
TTTTCAACCGACTCTGCATTTATATTATGCAGCTTAAATGCCGATTAGCTTACAAGGATCTCTTGGAGGCAGGACAACTATCATATAGGAATCATATTTGATTGCGTGAAAACAACTCAGTACACTTTTATTTCTTTTTACCTGTTCCCTGTCTCTACGAGTGGTTCAGGAATCAAATCAGATTCCTATAGATTAAGCAAGCCCTACAGTAAGTGTGAAGAATGACACATTTATCCCACAAAATCACGGCAGGGGCTACTAAGTATACCGTAATCTAGAGGTTGTTGATAAACAGCTTCTAACTTAATGATTAACAGACGCCAATTTTTAAAAGGGGTGGCAGCGCTTTCTAGCTTATCTTTAGCTGGTTGTGGCTGGAGGCTGGCTGAAGTGCGCGCTAATTCTAATACTTCTGGTCAACGTGACCAACTTTATATCTTTACCTGGACGCAATATACTGACAACCAATTACTGAAAACTTTTAGCACCCAAACTGGCATGAAAGTGCTAGCGGATGTATATGATTCCAATGATGTCATGCTGGCTAAGTTCCAAGCTGGAGGCGGTGGCACTTACAGCATCATCTACCCATCCGATTACATGGTGCAGAAGATGGTAGACAAAGGTTTGTTAACAGAAATAGATCACGATCGCTTAATTGGTTTAGAGAATTTATTCCCCCGCTTTCAGAATCCTACTTATGACCCCAATAACCGATATAGCATCCCTTTTAACTGGGGGACAACAGGTTTACTTTACAATTCCGAAAAACTCAAAGATGCACCACAAGACTGGGATTATCTTTGGCAAAATCAAGAGCAACTTAATCAGCGGATGACCTTGCTCAATGATGTTCGAGAAGTAATGGGTGCGACGTTACGGATGCTAGGTTACTCTTATAACTCAAAAAATGAACAAGAAATCAAACAAGCTTATGAAAAATTGAAAGTGCTAAAACCTGCGATCGCACGTTTTGACACCGACGCTTGGCAAAATCAAATTCTGGCAGGAGATTTACTATTAGCAATGTGCTATTCAGCAGATGCGGTGAGAATCTCTCAAGAAAACCCTAAACTCAAATATGTAATTCCTCGGAGTGGTTCTTCATTATGGACAGACACGATTGTAATTCCTAAAGCAGCCCCCAACCAGGCTGGAGCCTATGCTTGGATTAACATGATTTTACAACCAGAATTAGCAGCCCAAATCACTCAACGTCTGAGTATTTCTACACCTAATAGGGCTGGATTTGAGCAATTGCCAAAAACAATCCAAAACAATACTAATTTATTTCCCTCAGAATCACTTTTAGCAAATTGTGAACGTGTTACTCCTGTAGGAGAATTTGAAGAGGTTTACGAGCGCTATTGGACTCAATTAACTAGCGGCTAAAATAGTTAAGAATCATTCGATTTTTGGATTTTATATTTTTAATTCAATCCAAAATCCAAGTTGCGCTGTAAGCGCACCAAAGGTGCGACTCAAAATCCAAAATTGACAGAGTTAGGAGTTATAAGTGGTGAATTTTCAAAAAAGTGATATTTCTAAAATAGAAGAATTGCATCGCCCACGAACGAATTGGCTCCAACCTTTGCTGTTACTTGCACCATCTGGGATTTGGTTATTGCTTTTGTTGGTGCTGCCAACTCTGATCATTTTCGAGTTAAGTTTAGTTGCAGACATCAGACCAGGAGATTTGGTCAATCCCAACGGATTCAAAAACTACATTCGCATATTTGACCCCCTTTATTTGCAAGTAATTGTGCGATCGCTATTTTTTGCGTTTGGTACTACAATAATTTGTTTAATTTTGGGCTTCCCCGTCGCCTATTGGATTGCTCAGATAGCGCCGCAACGTTGGCGGAATTTACTGCTATTAGCCTTTGTCTTACCTTTATGGACTTCCTCGCTACTTCGATCATACGCTTGGATTACAATTCTTCGTCCTACTGGTTTATTAAACAGTTTACTCAGCAATTTAGGCTTGCCTACTTTGCAATTACTTAATCAGAGTCAAGCTGTATTTATTGGCATGAGTTACAGCTTGTTACCGTATATGGTTTTGATTTTATATGCTTCTCTCGAAAAACTAGACAAGCGGTTACTAGAAGCAGCGGCTGATTTAGGTGCAAATCCGGTAGAAACGTTTTGCCAAGTAACCGTACCGCAAATTTTTCCTGGAATCGCGGCTGCTTCAATGCTTGTATTTATCACAGGCTTGGGAGATTTTGTCGATCCAGAATTACTTGGTGGTGCTTCTAGTATGACGGCAGCGCGGTTAGTTTATAACCAGTTTCTGGGAGCAACGCAAAATTGGGGATTTGGTTCAGCTTTAAGTATGACGTTAATTTTGCTTGTTAGTATTGCGATCGCACTTTTAATTAAGTTTGGCGAGGCTGCACCCAAACGCTAAACTTTTCCTCACTCATCTATAATAAGGGCATCAAACGCCAGCGAGACAACGGTTATGCTCTCACCTGATCTCAAAAATGCGTTACCAACTACTGATGAACTTCCCTGTTCAGACGATACGCCAGTGGATAACGAGGATCAAAATTTTTTGCCCAACATTTTACTCTTCTTACTCAACTCCATTTGGGCAAATCGCATGGATTGGTACTTCGGAGTAGATATGGGAGTCTATCACACCACAGGAGTAAATCCTAGAGTCCCTATAGTGCCAGATGCTTTTTTAAGTGTAGGAGTAGAACGGAAAAAGGGTGGTAAATCACGTAAAAGTTATGCGGTTTGGGAAGAAAATGGCATAGTTCCAATATTCACATTAGAAATGGTATCCCACACCCCAGGAGGTGAATATGACGAGAAGCTAGATATATATAGGAAACTCGGTGTATTCTACTACGTAATTTATAACCCTGAGTTTTGGCGACGCGACCAACATCAACCCTTTGAAGTGTATAAATTGATAGATGGAAACTACCAACTACAAATAGGTGAACCTTATTTTATGCCAGAGGTGGGGTTAGGTATTGGACGAAACCAAGCTGTAATTGCCGGGATACAACAAGAGTTTTTATGTTGGTATGATCAGCAAGGAAATCGCTATTTGACAGATGCAGAACAGGCAGAACAGGAGCGACAAAGGGCTGAAGAAGAACGGCAAAGGGCTGAAAATTTAGCACAGTATTTACGTTCTTTAGGTGTAGACCCAAATAATCTACCTAGTAGTTAAGGCGATGGTATTTCCAAAATCATCAATGATTTGTCACCATAAGTAAATGTTTGGAATCATCTATATTACTGTTAATTAATCCCTTAATTGTAGCGAGAAACTCATGCTCTAAATAAGGCTTAGTCAAGTAAGCCTTTGCACCCAATTCTTGAGCAAGCTGACGATGTTTTTCAGCACAGCGAGATGTGAGAATCACTACAGGTATTTTTGCTAAATTTGGGTACTGACGGAAATTACTCAACAACTCAAAACCATTCATTCGTGGCATTTCTAAATCGGAGATGACAACTACAATTTCTGGATGTAACTGCAACTTTTCTAGAGCTTCGACACCATTTTGAGCCTGTATTACTTGATAACCAGATTTTTGCAGTGTCAGAGAGAGAGTTTGGCGCAGACTAATGGCGTCATCTACTACTAAAACAACTTTTGGTGATTTATTATCTGCCTCTTGAGAATAACTGGGTTGGGTTTCTATAGTTGTTGTGGCAGTAGATGCAGCAAGTAATGGCGTAGATGAAAAAGTATGTCCCGATATCGGCAAAGCTTTTTTATTCGACGAATAAGCTATTGGTGATGCCATAATATCAAGTGTTGTTTGTTGGCTTTCGCTAGACTTTACCAGCAGTGAAGCATCAATCACTAAGATCAGATTGCCATTGGCTAAACTACTACAACCATAAATGTATTTTGGCGGTGCGATCGCATTTCCTAAAGGTCTAATTACCAGTTCTTGCTCACCAATTATCTGGTCAACTTCTAAAGCAACTTTTACTTGATTTCGTCGTAGCAAAAGCACCGGATTTTTGCCTACGCTTGAGTCGTAATTATTTAATGTGTTGTATGGAGTAGTACTATTAAAAAGTGAACCATTATAATCAATCAACTTTGAAAGTTGACGAATGCTGACCATAGTATCATCATTGTCTGTGTTACAATGCAAAACTTTTTTCCCTTCGATTTCTTTAATCTGTTGATCGGAGGGAATCAATATTTTTTCGATACTATCCAAAAGAAGTGCATAAACAACACCTTTAGCTTGAACTAGCATTAACTTTTCTGTAGTCATAGAAAAAGGAATTTTGAGTATAAATATTGTTCCTTGGTTAGGTAGAGATTCAACTGAAATTGAGCCGTTGAGTGCGTGCATCTGAGTACGCACAATATCTAAACCCATACCGCGCCCAGAAATTTCACTTACTTTATTAGCAGTAGAAAATCCAGGCGAAAATATCAAATCTAAAAGTTCAGTATTAGACAGATTAGAACTATAGCTTCTAATTTTTTCTTCAGTTTGTATGGGATAAAATTCAACAGCTTTTCTGCGAATTCTATCTAAATTCAATCCCTGACCATCATCTCGAACTTCGATAACAGTTTGGCTACCCTGATGATAGGCGCAGATTTCGATTAAACCTTGTTCTGGTTTACCAAGCTCTCTGCGAACATGTGGAGCTTCAATACCGTGGTCAAAAGCATTACGTACTAAGTGTAATAACGGGTCGTAGAGCTTTTCTGCGATCGCTTTATCTACTAGTACTTCAGTACCACTAAGTTTTAATTCTACAAGTTTGGCATGAACATTCCCTAACTTGTTTACCATCTGGGGGAAACGATTTAGGATATTGCCCAAAGGCGACATTCGTGCTTCTACTAAGCTATCTATAATATTAAGAGTTAAATTCTCTTGTTTGTCACTAATTTGAGCAGCTTGCGTCACGAGCAAGTCAAGAGATTCTGTGGTTTCTTGTAGTTGCAGTGTCTCTTCTATTGCTTCGTGCAATGTCATATTAAATTCGGTATATACATCCATTTCTAGAGAGTCAAAATTCACTGCAAAATTTTGTGTTTGTTGTGAGGCAATATTTTGTATTTGTAATGGTAAATCACGTAATTCATTTAAAGTTCTTTGGTGTCTCGTGAGTTGCTGTATTAATTGCTCAATTATTTCTTTGACTTGTTCATCTTGCAAACTACGCCGTTTTTGGTAAATCAGCAATTCTCCAGCTAGATAATTGAGGTGTTGCAGTCTCTCTGTATCAACTCGAATAAATGAAGGTTGGCGGAAATTTTTAGTTTGAATATACTCTGACTTATCTTCTATTTCTTTATTGATTTGTGTAGCTAAAATGACTTCAATAGCTGTTTCAGAAACATCTTGCTCACTGAGAGTTAATGAATCAAGCTTTTCTGAAGAATCATCAGTCTGAGTAGCCACGGGTTCAGTAGCAGGATTTTGGCTAACATCTTCTCCCCATATTGCTTCTAGCAAGTTATCATCTGCTTGAGGGGATACAGACTGAGATACTTTTTTAAGAACTAGCAGTGTTTGTAACTTGGGGCTATCAAGCCAATTTTTCCCTTTGCTAGTAACAGGAGGATAATTTTTATATTCTTGTGCTAATGTATGAATTCTATTTTGTAATATTTTAATGACTGAGAGGTAGCTATTAGATGGTTTAATTGAATATTGAAATTTGGCAACTGCAAATAGGATGATTAAGATGATACCATGTCGATAAATACAAAGACTTTGACTATCCTCTTCATCTTGGACAAAATCAAGAAAATTTTTCAGCCAGTTTTCGATATGATTAAGTAGGCTTTGTCTTTCTAGTGTAGGAACCAGTAGAGACAAAGTGAGTTCTGACTCTGGTATTTTAATCTCGTGATTAAACCAGCCAAAAATATAACGAATTACTTTTAAGTAAAATTTAGCAGTTGTTGGGTTTACAGATTCGTTTTTATTGTTGTCAGATGTAGTAAGAAACTGGTAAAACTTTTCTTCATTGATGATAAATGTGCCAGCAAATGAATCATTCTGCAATTCTCCAGATAACTCATTACTTGCCACTGTTGTGAGTTTTCGCAAACTTGGAGAAGCCTCTCCACCAGATGTGCGATCGCCTGCTAGTACCAATTTTTGTGCTTGTTGTAAATCTGCAAGAGCAATTTCTGCAATCTGCTGCACCTGAGTAGGATTTGCTTGCAGCGCTGACAAAATTGTTTGGGAAATTTCTCCCAGCCCAGGTAAATTTAGAGATTCTGCTAAACCGAGAAACACCTCAGCTTGAGAGTGTAAAAGCTCGATAAAATCTTCATTATTTGGTGGATTGTTAACAGCTTCAGCAATACTGTTGAGTCGTTGCTCCACTCCTACTTCAAAAACGGACTGCACAATATCAAATCCCAATTCTTCAGAAGTGGGAATATAAGACTCAGCACCAAATGCATCGCCCAGTTTTTCTTGCAACTGTGCAAATACTGATGTTGCTCGATGTAGTAGTTCTTCATCATTAACAGTACTGCCTATTAATTCGGTATTTAATGCTATGCTGAGGCACTCATAAGCTTGTAATAAAAGTGTTTGTAATTCGGCATCAACTACGACTTTTGGATTATATAGAGCCTTAAATACATCTTCTAAAAAATGGGCTATCATCTTAATTACTTCTAGCCCAACATTAGCAGCGCCGCCTTTAAGTGTATGAGTAGCCCGCATTAAATTATGAACTTTTGCAGTGCTATAACCTTCTGACAAGCTAAATAGCTCTTGCTCAATAATTTGTACTAATTCCGGGGCTTCAGCTAGAAAATAGATATATCCTTGTTCACGAATTTCGTTATCTGTAATCATAAGTGGGGAGTGGGGAGTGGGGAGTGGGGAGTGAGGAGTGGGGGATGGGGGATGGGGAGTGGGGAAGATTGAAATTTACGTTCTTGCCAAACTCTTAAATCTTGATAAGATCGAATTTCAGAAACTGTCATTTCCCACTCCCCACTCCCTATTCCCTATTTCACTTTAAACTTGCTAGCAGTTGTTAATAGCTCTTGCGCCATCCCTGACAAATCTTGGAACACAGTAGCAATCTCTTGAGATTCAGCAAAAGTTTTATTGGCGATTTCTGCTACATCTTGCATTGATTTAGTTACTGTTACAGATTGCGCCATTTGTTTTTGAGTCGAGGCGGTAATTCGCTCGATTAGCTGGCTAATTTCGGCAGTTGCAGAAACGATCGCATTTAAGTTTTGGCGAGTGTCACTAACAAGATTTGTACCTTCTACCACCTGCTGAATACCGATTTCCATCGCTACTGCAACTTCACCGGTTTCGGCTTGAATCTCCTGGACTAATTTTTCTATTTCAATGGTTGCTGCTGCTGACTGGCGAGATAAAGAACGGACTTCATCAGCTACAACTGCAAAGCCTTTGCCATATTCACCCGCACGGGTGGCTTCAATGGCTGCATTCAGAGCCAGTACGTTTGTCTGTGTGGCAAAATTACCAATCAAATTCACCACTTTGGAGATTTTTTGCGAAGATTCACTAAGGCGTTTAATCTTTTTGCTGGTTTGGGCAACGGTTTCACGAATTCCTTGGATTGCTTTTACAGTTAGGTTCATCGCAGTATCGCCAGACTCTACAGTTTGATTGGCTTGTTGCACCGCTACTTGCACTAACTCAGCATTCGCCACCACAGCTTGAGTGGAATCTACCATCTGTTGAATGTCACCTAAAGCTGCGGTAATTTCCTCAGATTGTTGTTGCGCCAGATTGGTCAATCCAGCTAGTGAAGCGTCGCTGTTGCTGGAAGTTTGGGCAACTTGTTGAGCAGCCCCCTGTACCTGAATAACGATTTGCCGCAGTGCTTGCAGAGTATTATTATAAGCATCTGCGATCGTGCCTAGTTCGTCTTCTGTAATTGGTGCGCGTACTGTTAAGTCACCGTTGAGGGCGGGTCTAAGGGCTGTTAAGAGTTGAATAGATCGTTGTTGTAGTAACTCTTTGGCTGCTTTTTCCCGTGCTGCTGCTTCTGCTAATTTTGCTGACTGCGCTTGTACTTGTTGCAAATACTCGGTATGTTGTAATGCCAGTCCTAACTGGCTACCAATGCGTGCTAACAAAGTGACTTCCGATTCTTCCCAATCACGAGTTCCAGAATTTTGATAAGCTGCCAACAATCCCCACAATTGTTCCCCAGCAAATACAGGAACAATTACATAAGCTTTAACTTCAAATTGCTCTAAAATTTCAATGTGGCAAGGAGAATGTCCTACCTGATAGATGTCATTTACAGCAAAGCTTTCACCCTGGATATATCGACCTCCCTGAGTTTCTTGCAAGTGGGTATCTTCCCAGACAGTTTTGATATCGGGGCCTACCAGTTTTACCCAAGTATGACCTGCTGACTCCGCTACAAATTCGCCACTCCAGTTAGGGTTGAAACGATAGACGGCGACGCGATCGCAACGCAGTAATTGCCTTACTTCTTGAGTGGTTGTTTTAAAGATTTCTTCTACATCCAAAGATTGCCGGATGCGGTTACTGATCTTGGTAACAGCTTTCTCTTGTTCTGCTATCTGAGCCAGTTTCTCAGATTTAATCCTAACTAATTCCAAATAATCTATCTGTGATTTAGCTAGACTAAATTGCAAGCTAATCTGAACTAGAAAGTTCGTTTCCCAGGTTTGCCATTCACGGGGGCTAGAATTTTGATAAGCTGCCAGCAAACCCCACAATTTTTCCCCGAAGAATATAGGAACAATGATGTAAGCTTTGGCTTCAAACTGCTCTAAAATCTCAATATGGCAGGGAGCAAGCCCCACTTCATAAATGTCATTTACAACAAAGTTTTCACCTCTGGCATACCTGCCTCCTTTAGTATCTTGCAAGTAGGTATCGTCTAAAACGGTTTTAATACCAGGGCCTACCAGTTTCGTCCAACCAGTACCTACAGACTCAGCCACAAATTCACCACCCCAGTCAGGGTTAAAGCGATAGACAGCGACGCGATCGCATCGCAGTGATTGACGCACTTCTTGAGTGGTTGTTTTGAAGACGCTATCTACATCTAAAGATTGTCGGATGCGGCTGACTATCTTAGTGAAAGTTTTTTCTTGTTCAACTATTTGAGCTAGCTGGTCAGATTTTGTCTGCACTTGTTCCAGATACTCGCCTTGTGAGATAGCTACACCAAATTGCAGACCAATTTGAGTTACAAAGCTTTCTTCCCAAGGTTGCCAATTACGAGGCCCAGAATTTTGGTAAGCTGCCAGCAAACCCCATAGTTTTTCTCCAGAAAATATCGGCGCAATGATGTAAGCCTTCATTTCATACTGCTCTAAAATGTCAATGTGACATTGAGCATGGCCCATTTTATAGATGTCATTGGCCACAAAGCTTTCACCCTTGGCATAGCGTCCTCCTTGAGTGTCTTGTAAGTGGGTATCTTCCCAGACCATGTAAAAATCAGGGCCTACCATTTTTACCCAACCATTACCCACTGACTCAGCAACAAACTCGCCACTCCAGTCAGGTTTGAAGCGATAGACACCGACGCGATCGCATTTTAGTAATTGGCGTACTTCTTGAGTGGTTGTTTGAAAAAGCTTATCAACATTTGACACTCGCAGAATTTTGTCGATGACTTTAGCTACCGATTTTTTGGCTAGTATTCGCTGTTGCTGTTCTTTTTGGAATTCAAAGCTCTGTAATTTGTAGGTCAGTTCTGTTGTAATTTGAGATAGTAGGCTGATTTCTACCTCTTGCCACTGCCGCATTGAGCAGCAATTATTTACTGCCAGTAACCCCCATACTTTACCTTCTACTACAATCGGTAAACTTAAACTAGCTTTAATTTGAAATTTATCTAACAGTTGCTTTTGATATGGTGTAAGTTGAATTTTATTGATATCGTCAATAACTACAGGTTCTATATAGTCTTGATTGGCATATAAGCCAAAAATAATTCCTGGAATATTTTCGCCTAAAGTCGGTGTCCAACCTAGTGTTCTAGATTCTGCTAAAACATTACCTGACTCCAGGGAAGTAAAATGATAAATTAAGGCGCGATCGCAGCCAATCTTTTCTCTAATCTGCGCTACAGTGATTTTGAATAATGTATCAATGTCTACAGCCTGGCGCATCTGGGTTACGATGTCTTCCAAATTCCGTCGCCAAGTTTTAAATTCCTGAGCGATCGCATTTAATAAATATATTTCATTGCTAGGGATATTCGTTATATCAACTTTACCATTCTGATTTTCTATTTCAGAAATTAAATGCTGATTATCATGGCTATTGTTATACAAAAATGTCATTTATTTATCCTCGGTTTTGGTAGTTTGTAATAATTTAGTATTTTGCAAATACGAATCAGATGCTATTTGTTACTCAAGGAATAGAAATTTTAAAATCCTATTCCTATACTCAATTATGAATCCCCCATATAGGAGCTTGGATAATAGTTATTGCATCCAGATTAAAAATCATTTCCTCGGAATTATTAATAAAGTATCCCTGTAAAAAAGGTGATATTTTAGGATAAAATAATTCAGTAGTTGGGGGTTTCATCTCCTGAATATCCAGCCATTCAATATCTATAAGCTGTCGCACCAATAGTCCTAAATACTTACCCTTATTTTCTAGGACAATCGTCATCATTCTTGAAAGTAAATTTGCATCTTGTGAAATTGGAGGATAACCTAACATTGCCTCTAAATCTACCAACCAAAGCATCTCTCCACGCCAGTTATAAATACCTAAGACGCTACTGGGCATCTGAGGAACGCCACATATTTCAGGTAACGATACTTGCAAAACTTCTGTGATATGTTTTAACTGAATTACAGCTGTATCCCTTACTCCCAAATTAAAACTTAAAAACTTTTCCTTAGTTTCCAAAGTTATAGATCCTTTGTCATTAATGAATTATTTGTAGCCACTATTTGCATCTATTATTTAATTTAGAAGAAGTGAACTTCATCGAATGTTTAGCTATTGCATTATTACTTATTAATCAATCGCTTCAAAGTTACCACTAATTCTTCTCGATCAATTGGTTTTGATAAATAACCATCAGCACCCAACATATTGCCCCAAATTTTATCTACATCACTATCTTTTGTAGAGCAAAAAACTACAGGTATTTTGCTAGTATTGGGATTGTTTTTCAGTTCTCGGCAAATTTCAAAGCCACTTTTACCTGGTAATATTACGTCGAGAAATATTAGGTCTAGCTTATTTTTATCAATTTTGTCTTGAGCCTCTTCGCTACTTGTGGCGCTAATCACAGAATAACCTGCCTGTTGCAAGTAACGGCTGATTATTTCCATATCTGTTAAGCCATCTTCAACAACTAAAACAGTATTCATGTTAATTACTCATTAAAAGCTTTTCAGAATGTAAACAAAATAGAGATAGCAACAAATCCTAAATGATTCGTGAACAAAGATATGGAAGGAACTAGAGACTAGCCCTAACCCTTTTTGATATAACCACTATTCCATAACTCAAATAGGACTGCTATAAATAAATACAAAAAATTGTATTTGTCTAATTTTGATACCATCTTTATTTATTAACCTCAGAAAAAGTACGGAATAAATATAAATCAATATCTGTTATTTTCAATAAAATAGTTTTATCCACCTCAATAATTTAATTTTTACTGAGGTGGAAAACTTTAGAAATATTGATTGAAAAATTCAAAATTAAAAATAACTTTTAATACCCCCTAATTACAAACCTCTAAATTAGATTTACTTTTATCAATAGATGCACTCGATGTAGGTAAATATTTGCGTACTATAGCCATTACCTTATCAGACACTACAGGTTTAGTGAGAAAATCTGTAGAACCAACTACTTTGGCACGAACTCTATCTAAAAGACCATCACTACCTGTTAATATAATTATTGGTGTGTTAGTAAAAGTAGATATTCGTCGCAACTGAGTGCAAATTTCGTAACCACTAGCGACTGGCATCACCAAATCCAAGAAAATCAGGTCTGGTTTATCCTGAATTAGGTTTGGTAGAGCTTGTACAGCATCTTGAATCTTGATAAACCTCAATCCATTGGAAGTGATAATATCCTCTAGCATTTTACATACCTGAGGGCTATCATCGACGCAAGCTACTAGCGGAGCAGTCCGCTTATTTTGTTGTGTAGTAGTAGAGTTATTTTTGACCTCAGTCACTATTAAGGGCATGTCAGGTACTTCCACTAATTCGATGATTCCTTTAAGAACATAGGGCAGCAACGAACGAGTGAGTGGCAGTACACTCTGCTTCATTTTCACAGCTAAATCTCGCAGAGTAAATTTGCCGTTGATTAAATTGACAAAGTTTTTGTAGACAGATGGACTTACTATCTGCTGGAGCTGTTCTGGCCGTCGCAGAACTGGTGCCAAGTCAGGAGAAAAATTTGCTAAACCAGCTTCTGACCAACTTTTCCACGAGTCTTGCATATGCTTTACAGACATTTCTGCACTTGTGAAGCTCATTGGTGTTTCTAAAATAACTTCTTGGCTACGATTGCAACTTATAGAAGCAAAATTTCCTTGCAGAGCTAGGTCAAATAATAATTCTGCTATCGTGTTTTCAGCAATAGACTGAATCTGTTCTCGCTGTATTTTCTGTTTTTTATAAAATCTTTCTAGAAGGCGATAATCCCAGTAATCTATTGATATTTCTTGTAAAGGTAACTGCAATTTATCAACATCAATCTGGGGACAATTTTGGGCCATATGTCTACGCCAGCGCCGGAAAGGATGAGTTCCCCCTGTTGCCCAGACTATGCGTCCCAGCCGATAATAAAAAGTCCATTGACTGCCTTTTGAACTTTTAATATTTAATTTGCCGTTGTATTGCAGCTGAGTACAAGTTTTAAATTCATTAACTATGTTATTTGAAAAAACAAGTTCCGGGTGGGTCATATTTTATTCCTTTTATTAAAAAGCCAGCCGTTGAAAAATGTACACTAGTTATCTAGTGGTCAGCAGATATATCAATAAGTACCAGTACATTTGCTATATAACAGCCTAAATCAAGTTTATTAAAAGCACGGGAGATGGAAAGATAGTAAAAATTTGCTAGTTAATAACTCATCCAGCACAAAATTTATTATTTGCAGATTGAGTTTTCTGCTAATATTCCATTATTCAAGTAAGTTGCTATAGAACTACCAAAAAATAAACTATCCAATGCTAATTTGTAGGGTGCGTTAACGAAGTAACGCACCATTTTAATCTAATGGATCGCGCTGCTTTAGCCAAAAACATACATAAGCACCGTGAATACAAGTTGTTTTTTTTAATTGGAAGTTGCTATAACCCACATCATTAAGATGAATTTAGTATTAATAGATTATTTTAATAATTCTCATACAGAATTCTATCCGTAGAAGTTCTGAATTTTTATTTATAAAAAGGTTGGAAGATTTTAGAATTTTTGCTTTAGCTATTAAGGTTGACAATAAATGGTAAAAATATTGATTAAAGTTTACATTTATTTATATGTTTGATTTCCAGTGAAGTTTTCAAAGGAATATTACACTTAAAAAAAAGGCGTGCTACTAAGAGAAGTAGCAGCCATGAATAGAGTATTTATTGAAGAGAATTTATTTAAGGTTGGTTGTGATTTTGATAACTCAAAACTGCCGCTCTAAGATTACTTTGGTGTTCTGAAAGAAGCCGATCGCCTTGGTCTTTTTCCAAACCAGTCCAGTGCATTAATAGCGCTAACTTAACCCACTTGCCACTACGTTCTAGTAAAAAACCAGCAGCTTCCCGACTTAAACCCGTGAGGTCTTGCAAAATTCGCAAAGCGCGATCGCGTAACTTTTGATTTGTTACCGCTACATCCACCATCCGATTGCCATAAACCTTGCCTAGCTTCACCATCACCCCAGTAGAAAGGATATTTAAAGCTAACTTCGTGGCTGTACCAGCTTTCAGGCGAGTTGAGCCAGCGATTATTTCTGGCCCTGTCAATAGGCGAATGTCAATATCGACATCAAAGCTAACTTGTTCCGCTGGAACACAGGCGATAAAAATAGTAATGGCTCCTCGCTGACGAGCAGCATGAAGCGCACCGTGAACATAAGGCGTTGTCCCACCAGCAGTAATACCGACCACGACATCTAACTGGGTAATGTGTCGCCCAGCGATCGCAGCCTCACCATCTTCGATGCTGTCTTCTAAACCCTCCGAACTGCGTAACAGTGCGCCAGCACCACCAGCAATAATCCCCTGTACCAACTCTGGGGGTGTACAAAAAGTAGGTGGACATTCAGCAGCATCTAACACTCCTAACCTGCCACTTGTGCCCGCACCAATATAAAATAGGCGTCCTCCGTGACGTAAACGCTCTGCGGTGCGCTCAATTGCTTCAGCCAACTGAATTTTTGCCGCCGCAACTGCCTCGACCGCCTTTTGGTCTTCACTATTAAACAGCTCCACCAATTCCAGAGAGCTGAGCTGGTCTAAGTTAAGACTGTTAGGATTTACCAGCTCAGTTAAAAGATGCCCACGTTCCTGCAAGTTTGTCATTTGTCCTTTGTCCTTTGTCCTACCCTACGGGAAGCCGCCCTTTGTCATTAGTCAGTTAGTGACCAATGACCAATACTTCGACTACGCTCAGTACAAGTGACCAATGACCAATGACTAATGACTAATTACAACAATCCTTCTAATTTGCGACGCATCTTCTCTAGTTCAGAATCAGATAATTCTGGTTCTTCTAGTGGCTGTTGATTGAGAGGGAAAGTGTCTTCAACAGTATCCTCCTTCTTGGCGTCTGCTTGCCAGTCCGTTTGTTCGACGTTAAGTTCTGGGGGAGTTACAACTAAATTGCTGTTTTCTGGGATGATTTCCCATTCATATCCAGCACTTTCGCAAAATTCCTTGATTTCCTCAGCATCGATCGGCTCTGGTGTAGGTGCGGGAAAATCCTGAGCTTCCAGCATCAGAGCAAAGCGGGTGGCGTCGTCTTCTGACTCGAACATCAGAATTTTATTGCGATCGCCTTCCCGAATCGTGTGAATCCCCTCATTTTCGGTTCGAGCATTAAAAATTAACACAAAAACACGCATAGGCGTAATCATAACGTTAAACCAATACTTTCAGGTTGTATTTTACTATCTTCTATTAATTTTCTAGTATTTAACCTTTTTAGTGCATTTGAACTACTATTTACATGATTTTTACTCTAGTAATTTTCTCTTAATAATATTCATATACCTATTATTCCTTTATTTCTTTAACTAGTACTCTGAGCCTATCTCACACATTACCACACAAGGATTACAGCTATTTTTGACGCTATGCCCCCTATTCTCGCTTGCTGGTAGCGTTCATCATTCCCTTACCAATACCCGGCTAGAGGTCATTTCTGGCATTAATCAAAGTATCGTGAGAGTCATTATCACCTGCTATTGAGAATGAACAGAAAAGTAGTACAAAAATATTATTTTTATATCTATCTGTTTGTTATCTCCTGAAAACTCCAAGTAGTACTCCAAGTATTTTGAAAATATGCACAAAAAAAGGACTCTAAGCTAATCGGCATTTAAGCTGCATAATATAAATGCAGAGTCGGTTGAAAATA
>NZ_JAYGHD010000378.1:0-15834 GCF_034932245.1 Nostoc sp. UHCC 0251 | reverse complement strand
TTCTTGCTCCCCTTCCCTTGTAGGGAAGGGGCTGGGGGTTAGGTTTGAGAGAAAGTTGCACACCGCATTTAGTAAAATTTCTCAAGAGGAAGAAGCTAAAAATCTTTATGCGGCAGGTCGATTTGCAGAAGCAGCGAAGCTATTACAACAAGTTCTGCCAGCCTATCAAAACAGTGGCGATAGAGTGGCAGAGGTGGCAATTTTAAGTAATTTGGCGCTCAACTTTCACCAACTAGGCCGCATTCCTGAAGCAACTCAGACAATTGATCAAGCGATCGCTATTCTACAGAAAACTCCCAATTCACCACAACGGTTGCCAGTTTGGGCGCAAGTTTGGGATGTCAAAGGTAGTTTGGAATTAGCACAGGGCAAAGCGGAAGCAGCTTTGTCATCTTGGGAAACAGCCGCCTCATTGTATCAACAATTAAAAGACACCAATAGAGCTACCCTCGCCCAAATTAATCAAGCACAGGCATTGCAGACATTGGGACTCTATCGACGAGAGATTTCTATCCTCCAGAATTTGACAACATCTCTGGCAAAACAACCAGACTCGCTTGCTAAGGCGGCTAGTTTTCGCAACTTGGGTGAGGCTCTAATGCTTGCAGGCGATCTCAAACAGGCAGAAGCAAATTTACAAATCAGTCTGAAGATTGCCCAACAACTGCAATCGCCAGAAACTACTGCTACAGTTTACCTGAGTTTGGGTAATCTCGCTGGCATTCAAGCTAACAGCAAACAACAAAAAAATACTGCTCTCAATTATTACGAGAAAGCAGCTGTTTCATCAACTACTGCAACTACTAAAATCCCAGCCCAACTGAACCGATTACACTTGTTGATCGAGTTAGAGCAGTGGGACGCAGCTCAAGCATTGTATCCCGAAATCCAAAGTCAAATTACTAACCTGCCTCTTGGCCGTTCTGCTATTTACGCTCAGGTAAATTTGGCTCAAAGCCTTCTAGAGCTAAGGATGAAATTCCCCAATCCTAGCCCCGAAACAATTGCTAAAATCCTGGCTGTGGCACGTCAGCAAGCCCAGCAATTGCAAGATGTTCGGGCAGAGTCTTTTGTATTAGGTAATCTTGGGCACTTATATGAGTTATCTCAGCAATGGTCTATAGCCCAAGATTTGACCCGACAAGCCCTGAATTTGTCGGAGTCGATTCAAGCACCAGATATTGCTTATCGTTGGCAATGGCAACTTGGGCGCGTTCTTTGCCAAGGTAAAAGCCAGTGCGACAATCAGGGGAATATTACAGGAGCGATCGCTGCATATACAGAAGCATTTAATACTCTACAAAACATCCGTAGCGATTTGATGGCTACGAATAAAAATGTGCAGTTTTCTTTTCGTGAAACTGTAGAGCCTGTATATCGCAGTTTAGTAGATTTGTTACTCCAATCCTCAGCAACGAGTCAAGACAACTTGATGCAAGCTCGTAATGTAATTGAAGCGCTACAAGTGGCGAAATTGCAAAACTATTTGCAGCAAGCTTGTGAAGATACTAAATTAGAACTTGACAAGGTGATTAACTCCAAAGACCAAACATCTGCAATTATCTATGCAATTATTTTGGACGACCGTGTACAAGTTATCCTCAAGCGACCTAATAAACAACTTGATCATTATGCGACCCAGCCCAAAGAGAAAATTCAGCAAGTTGTAAGCCGATTGTATGAAAATCTGCAAGAAGTCGGTAGTTATGAAGAAGTGCAACAGGATGGTCAAGAAGTTTATAACTGGCTGATTCAACCATTAGAAAAAGAGCTAAAAGACAGCAAAATAAAAAATTTGATTTTTGTCTTAGATGGCCCTTTACGAAAAATTCCGATGGCTAGCCTTTATGATGGCCAGCAGTATCTAGTAGAAAAATATTCTGTCTCCTTAGCTTTGGGTTTACAAGTGCGTGAACCAATGCCTTTAGACAGATTAAAGATGAAAGTTTTAGCTGCCAGCTTGACTGAACCACCAAATAAAAAAGAATTTTCCGGCTTTTCTCGATTAGCAAATGTTGACCAAGAAGTGAGGGAAATCAAGAATACGGGAATAGTGGTTAATTGGATTGCTGACAAAGAATTTACCACGAAAAAATTTAATCAAAAGCTGAATAATTCTAATTTTGAGATAGTACACTTAGCAACCCACGGTCTATTT
The DNA here is from genome assembly GCF_034932245.1 of Nostoc sp. UHCC 0251. Classification (NCBI taxonomy): domain Bacteria; kingdom Bacillati; phylum Cyanobacteriota; class Cyanophyceae; order Nostocales; family Nostocaceae; genus Nostoc; species Nostoc sp. UHCC 0251. Next base: position 13,676 of record NZ_JAYGHD010000378.1, on the reverse strand, counting down.
GGTGCAGATCGAGAAAATACTTTTGTGGTGACAGCAGATGGAAAGTTGAAGATAGATGATTTTGATCAATTGTTTCTTACCCAAAAGCAAAACCATACTCATAGAATTGAGCTATTGATTCTTAGCGCTTGTCAAACAGCTACAGGTAACGACCAAGAAGTGATGGGTATTGCTGGAACTACAGTACAAGCAGGTGCTAGTAGTGCGATCGCTAGCTTGTGGGATCTAGACGATGAAGCAAGCGTTCCATTCATTAAAGAATTTTACCAACATTTAGGACAACCCAACGTCAGTAGAGCCGAAGCACTTCGTTTAGCACAGCAATCTCTACTCAAAAATCCAAAATACGATCATCCTCGTTACTGGGCACCCTATGTTTTAGTTGGTAGTTGGCTTTGATGCCAATCTCAAGAAATTATGTATTAAATTTATACTTTTGCACCTTTTTTAAGTGTTATCACTAAGGATAAACGCGCCTTGTCTTTTTATAATGTATTATTTGCGATCAGTGATAATGGCGATCGCCATTAAATACGGTTCGGATAAAATTTTTTGATGAAAATCATAGATCACAAAGACGCGATAAATCGTCCTTTGTAGAGACGGCGATTTATCGCGTCTCTTGCCTTAACCGAACCGTATCGCCATTGACTAAGGTTATTTCCGAAAATGAGCATTAATATTTAATATGAATAACTTTAAAAGTGCATTTATCTCTTATGGAAGAGCAGATAGCAAAGCCTTTGCCACTAAGTTACATGAGCGACTTGTAGAAGCAGGGCTAGAAATTTGGTTTGACCAAAATGATATTCCTTTAGGTGTTGACTTCCAGAACCAAATAGATGATGGAATTGAGAAATCAGATAATTTTGTTTTTATCATTGCGCCTCACTCAATCAACTCCCCCTATTGTGGTAAAGAAATAGAGTTAGCACTCCGCCGTAATAAACGTATTATTCCCTTGCTGCACGTCGAGCAAATTACTCAAGAAATTTGGCAGCAACGCAATCCTGGACGTGAACTTAGTGATTGGGAACAATATAAAACCAAGGGATTACATTCCAGTTTTCCCAATATGCACCCAGCCATTGGCAAGATTAACTGGGTATACTTCCGTGAAGGTATAGATGACTTTGAAAAATCCTTTGCGGGACTGCTAGAGCTATTTTCCCGCCATCAGGACTATGTACAGCAACACACCTACTTTTTAGCCAAAGCCTTAGAGTGGGAACAAAAACAACAACAGTCACAATACTTGTTAATTGGTGAAGAACGGATACAGGCTGAAAACTGGCTAAAAATTAGGTTTAGAAATGAGCAACCGCCCTGTGAACCAACGGATTTACACTGTGCTTTTATTTGTCAGAGTATCAAGAATGCTAACAACCTGATGACTCAGGTGTTCCTCTCCTACTCAGAAAAAGAGAGGACATTGATGGAGAGAATTGCTAACATCTTGATGCGTGAAAGCTTCACGGTTTGGACAAACAAAACAGATATTCAGTCGGGAGCGGATTTTGCCGAGTCAATTAATCGAGGTATTGAGGAAGCTGATAATGTGGTTTTTCTCATGTCGGCGGCCTCTTTACAATCACAATACTGTCAAATGGAACTGTCTCATGCTTTTTCTATTAAGAAGCGGGTCATTCCTTTGTTAATTGAACAAGTTGATCTAGAACAGATTTCTGTTGAACTACGTACTTTACAGTTTATCGAGTTTACAGAGCAAAAACAGGAGGGAAATAAACTAATTAATGTGCTGTCTCAAGATGCAGCTTACTATGAACAGCATAAAATTTTATTAGTAAAAGCTCTGAAGTGGGAACGACAAAAACGCAATTCTAGTATTCTATTGCGAGGTCACAATCTTCGGAATGCGGAGGCATGGTTAAAGGTAGCTAAACAAAAAACACAACATCCGCCCACGCCTTTGCAAGCAGAATTCATCACTGAAAGCCTTAAGCAACCGCCAGAGGCGGCGTTGGATGTATTTATTTGCTACTCTCGTGCTGATTCTGACTTTGCCCGCAAGCTCAACGATACGCTGCAAATTCAAAACAAGACTACCTGGTTTGACCAAGAAAGTATAGCCTCTGGTAATGACTTTGAGCAAGAGATTTACCGAGGGATAGAAAGCGCCAACAACTTCTTATTTATTATTTCGCCCACCTCTATTAGTTCATCCTACTGCGCGGCTGAGGTAGAGTACGCCATGAAGTTGCATAAGCGAATCGTTACCGTTTTGTATCGGGAAATCGGCATTGCAGATATTCATCCAGGGTTAGCAAAAGTACAATGGATTGATTTTTGCAAGCATGGCACAGACTTTCTGACTAAATTTGGGGAACTAACTAGAACACTAGACTCAGATCCAGATTATGTGCGATCGCACACTCGCATTTTCCTTAAGGCGAAGGAATGGGAGGATCACAAACGTGATGATAGTTTCTTGCTGCGGGGTAAAGATTTGGTATCCTCCGAACAATGGTTAAAGGACTCTGCTCATAAACAACCAGCCCCCACTAATCTACAACTAGAGTATCTTACTGCTAGTCGCGCTCTCCCTTATCGGAAAATTAAGCCCCGCAGTGTTTTGCTGACTAGCTTGGCTGTGACAACGGTGATGTTCATTGGTAGGTTTATCGGATTAACCCAGCCATTAGAACTAGCAACTTATGACCAGATGATGTTGTTACGTCCTGATGAACCAAAGGATGAACGATTTTTAATGGTTGATGTCGATCCAGAAAGTCTTGAGAAGTTGAACGAAGACGGGAGGTATCCAGGTGGTAGAGGTTCTATTCCTGATGCGGCTTTAGACGATTTACTAAAAGTTCTTTCCCAGCATCAACCCAGTGTAATTGGGCTGGATTTTGTGCGTGATTTTTCTGCCGAAGGTAGTTTAAAGGAGCATTTACAGCAAACTACAAACTTCATTTCGGTCTGTAAAAACAGTTATAAAAATGATTTGGGTGAAAACATTCGTGGTTTTAAACATGCGCCAGAAGTTCCTTTAGAGCGAGTTGGATTTAGTGACTTGGTTGATGATACTAAAGGTGGTCGTTTTGTGCGCCGACAATACTTGATGCAAAAGCCAGATCCGAAATATTGCAATACACCGGAAGCTTTTAGTTTAGTAATTGCTCGTCGCTATCTAGAAGCACAGGGTCAACACTTCACCTCTCCTCTAGATATAAATAGCAAAAAATATGTACAGGATATGCAATTTGGTAAAACTGTAATTCCCCAACTGCTGGGAAATGGAGGTGGATACCAAGATATGAATAACCAGCTTGCAGGCTATCAAACGATGCTTAAATATCGTGTCTCTGGAGGCGATCCTAATAATTTTGCCCCTAGAGTCAGTATTTTAAAAGTTTTGAACAAACAGGTTTCTGCTGAACAAATTAGAAATCGGATTGTACTGATTGGCTTTACTGATAGGCAATCCAAACAAGCTGATTACTGGAGTACACCCTATGGCGATGTTTCAGGAGTAACATTACATGGGCAAATGATCAGCCAGATCCTCAGCGCAACTTTAGATAATCGCCCGCTTATCGGATGGTGGTCTTTTGGTTATGAAACACTCTGGATGTTTGGCTGGGCTTTAGTTGGTGGTATCGTCTGTTGGCGATTTAACCGTACTCTCTATACAAGTATGGCGGTAGTAGGTTCTATTGCTTGTTTATACATTAGTTGCTATGTGTTTTTAGTTCAGCAAAGTGCTTGGATACCTTTTACACCAATAGTTATGGTTTTGCTTGGCACTGGGGGAACGGTATTATACTTAACCAATAGACTCCGTAAAAGTTAACCTAACAAATCAACAAACAAAGAGGTGATTGAAAAATGATCCGTCAACGATTATCGCCCTGGCGACGAACTGTTTTCATCTGCGCTCTGACAACTGTTTTTTCTTTTAGTTTTCTGTCGCCTATTTTTATTCAGCAAGCCCAAGCCCAGAATATTTTTGATCGTATTGGGCGGATGTTCAATAATTCCAGAGGCGAGGGAAATGCGTCTGGACGTTCACGAGGGGGGGCGACGCGATCGCAATGCTCTCAAATAGATAGCAAAAACCTAATTGCGTTAGTTCCAAACAGCACTGAAGGTTTAACCACTCAGGAGTATCCTCAATTCTGGTTTTATTTACCCTTTGGTGGATCTTCTCAGTCACCTCCAGCCAAATTTAGGTTATTAAATGAACAGAAAAAGTCTGTTTTAACAAAGCCACTGTTGTTATCTTTACCAGAAAAAAAAGGTATTGCCAGCATCAGCCTTCCCTCTACCGAAAAACCACTATTGATTGGACAAAGATACCATTGGTACTTCAATATTACTTGTGTGAATGATATGGGAATGAACACAAAGATTAGTGTAGATGGTTGGATTAAAAGAGTTGAAGCGACTTCTGGGCTATTACAGCAAATTAAGCATATAGGACATCAACAACAGTACGTTCCTTATGTGGAAAATAATATTTGGTATGAAGCTGTTAGTCAACTTGCCAAAAGCCGCGTTCCTCATCAGCAAGAGTGGGCTAATTTCCTATCACTTTTCAAACTTGAAGAATTAGCAAACTCTCCTATTTATGAACTCAAACTTCAAGCTGATATTCCGGACCAGGAACTGTCACAAAAGAAATGATAGGGAATTTTAGGGCTAGTTTTTGATTAAAGACCAACAACTCTTATTTTTAGGCTTTAAAGAGTCAACAATGGCAAAAAAAAGATCCATATTAAGAATTTTTAAAGCAAGAGCGCTAAGTGCGGAATTTACTGATGAGCAAGCAAAATTTTTATGTAAGTATAGCTAGAAGCTTTTGAGAAATTTAAAACTATGGCTAACAAAAAAGACTATAGAGAGTACCTTAAACAGACCTTCTGTGGACTGATTGACCAACTCGACTTGTCAGACTTGCGAAAAGACTTTCTGAAAAATCGCTGGCTCGATCAAGTCATGTGGCTGGAGGGACGAGCCACCAAAGAACGCAATGCTCATCACAACCTCAGAATGATTACCATCATTGGCGGGGTAATTGTCCCGGCACTAATTGGTTTTCAGAAGGGGAACCAGAAGTGGCAGGAAATTGTTGGCTGGTCGGCTTTCGGTTTAAGTCAGGTAGTAGCCGTTTCTGCTGCGGTTGAAGAGTTTTTTGGTCATGGTGAGAAGTACCGCAGCTATCGTAATACTGCCGAAGGCTTGAAAATTGAGGGGTGGCAGTTTTTCCAAATGGCTGGCCCCTATCGTCAATTTAATGCCCACTCTGATGCCTACACCATTTTTGCTGAACGCGTCGAACAGTATATTCAGCAAGACTTACAGGGCTTTATTTCCCAGTTAACAGAACGACAAGAGGGAAGCAATAAGCAGACACAAGAAACAGTCACAAAGAATACTGAACTTGCCCTAGAAAAGCTTAACGAGCAGTTGCAGTTACGGGCACAGTATGAAGCCCAACTTAAGGAACTAGAAGCCGAGAAGCAGCGTGTCCAAGCCGAAAGGCAGCAGTTGGAAAAAGAGAGCGATGGCGAAAAACCAGCACTTCTGGTAGCCCAAGTGGACTCAGATAAGCAACCTGATTTAAGTCCTGTTGGTAATTTATCGCAAGAGGACGAAGAAGATCGTGACAGTACCAGCCTAAACGCTAATTCAGTACAGTATCTCAGTGCTAACGAGATTCTGGTTAAGATTAAGAGCAATCCTATAAGCAGGAACGTTACAGCAACAAACCAGCTCACCGAAACTAAACAAGTCTCCACAAGTCTACCTATGTGTGGAGTTGAGCTAATTAAAAAGTTTGAAGGTTGCTATCTTAATGCATACAAAGATCCTTTAAGTGGAGGGCTACCAATCACAATTGGCTGGGGTACGACCAGGAAACGTGACGGTAGTCCGTGGTACATGGGAGACAGTATTTCTCAACAACAAGCTGATGATCTGTTGATTTATCAGTTGGAAACAAGCTACTTACCCGATTTAATGAAAATACCTTGCTGGGGCGAACTCAACCCTCACCAACAAGGTGCCTTACTCAGCTTTGGCTACAACTTGGGCAGTAAATTTTACGGTGCTTCTAATTTTGAGTCAATGACTAGAGTCTTAAAGAATAAGGATTGGGCTAGTATCCGCGAAACTTTCATCAAGTATCGCAATCCTGGATCAAATGTTGAGCAAGGACTTAAGAGACGAAGAGAAGCTGAAGCTGAACTATTCCTGAAACCCTTACCCCTAAAGGTTTAGCATTTAAAGTTTGAGGAATTAAGTCAGCGCAAGCAGCAGTAGAGAATCACAATTAATCTGCTTCAGTAGATAGAATTTGAAGGCACTCACCGCAAAACACAATTATGATTCGTAACAGCAAAAAGTATTCGATCAATGTGGACAAAATGGGGCAAGATGTTGCGATTAGCATTTCTTTGGAAATAGAAATGAGTCCTGAACTAATCGATCTGGTGTTGCGTGACTTAAGAAGCGATGCCAGAGACTTTAATGAAGCCCGCATCCTAACTGAAATCATCCGCGACCCTATAATCATCTCTAGCCTCTGCCAACACATAGAAGAGGTTAAAAATCAAGACATTAGATATAAAGAAACTCCGCATGAAGACATGAATAATCAACAGCTAACAAATCCAAACTGGAGCTTGAACACAGCAAACTATACTTCAAACGGCTCATAGCTGGACTTTTTAAAAGCGAATGCAAGTGCCGGGTGTTCAAGCTTTTGACGATTATTGAAAAGTAAAGCTCCAAGCCTTTTTTTGGCTAACAAAATTTTGCCGTTTCTTACTTATCTATGAACAGTTACAAGTAAACATCATACAAATGGCTAATATTGTATCTATTGAAGAAAAATATACAGAACTATGGCAAGGCTGCAAGGTGCAATCAAATCTTTTGCCAGAGTTAGAAAAAATTGCTGAGAAGCTGTATTACGATCGCGGCTTTTACGAGAAAATCGAGTGGTACTATCCCAACTTACCTTGGTATTGGGCAGGAATCTTACACGCTAAGACGGATTTCCAGGATTCTACAGAATTCTTCGAGCAAATCACGCACAAGCTAACTAAGATTAAGGGCGAACAGATACCAGCCAAGCTCTCAGCTCGCTTACTCGCCTTCGATCTGTGCAACGACCTCCAGGGCAAAGATAGCCAGGGAATTACGCCGTTTGTTTGGGCTGGGACTAATCACACCAAGACTATTGATTCGGCTGCTGGTTGTGCGGCAATTTTGTACTTTCTGCAAGCGATAGGACTCAAAGATGACCAGACTGAGCAGGGGCAGTTTAATCTCAAAGTGACTTCTGACTCGGTGTTTAAAAGCTGTTCATTGCCCTCCAACAAGCTCGATGCATCGGAAAAAACTAGTGTCAAAGCGGGGAAACAGTTGGAAATTACCGAGGTGGCGATCGCAGATGCTCAACATCTCCGAGTTATGCTCAAGGTTCCAGTCCTGAATCGGCACATTTGGTTTATCTATGGTGGGCATATCCAGATTGACGGCTGCAAAATCGCAACAGTCCCAACCAAGCCTAAAACTCTAGAAGAGAAAATCGTTGCCTATTGCCAGAAGAAGGGCTACAAAATTGACAAAGAACTTGGATACAAGAATATTATCTACATCGAAGGCATGAATCCAGACGGAACGCTCAATGACAACGCCCTCAATGTGTGGAACGACCTCCGCATCGTGATTGAGTTTAAAGACGGCAAGCCTAAAATGATTGGCTGTTGGGAAGCCACAACAAATCCAGGTAAGTACTATACGTATAATCCTTTGAACTCCAAAGGTGCGGCGATTATCGCCTTCGGGCAATACACCGCATGGCAGGTAGGAACCCACGGACAGGCTTCTCCCCATGAAGCTCTTGTGCAAACTGGTGGTTCGGTCACTGTCCATCGTGATGCAAATCGGTCAGGCACTCGCGATAAAGGTGACTCCATTGACTCAGGGCATTTTGGCATTAACCAACATTGGGGAGGTGATAATCCTAAGTCCGACGTAGGAAGATGGAGCGCTGGCTGTCAAGTAGGTAGGACAAAACAGGGACATCGCGAGTTCATGACTATCGTTAAGTCAGACCCACGCTACCAAGCTAACCGTAGTTTCATCTTCACTAGTACCATTATTGACGGCAAAGACCTCCTAGCACAGTTCCCTGCATGAATTACGAAAACAATTGCAAACTCCTTAAACCAGGAGTCTTTGGGCTTTTCTTAGTGCCATTCCTATAAAACCAGTAACAAGATTTGTCCTCATTGTAGTAAATCGCTATACAAACTATCCCAAAAAACGGCGATCGCTTCTAGAATCTCCCATCCTCCTTGAAAGAATTTGGTTCGATCAAAGTTGGGATTGAAGTAAACCTCCTCTAATTCCTCAAGGGTGTGTGCAGCGTGCTGCGCCTCGACACGCTTAACTTATATAGCAACCCGTATAGGAGATCCAAACAAACCTATTGCCTATTGCCTATTGCCTATTGCCTATTGCCTATTGCCTATTGCCTATTCCCTATTCCCTATTCCCTCCCAGCCTTACCCAAGCCAACTGTAAACATAATTTTTGTCTTCCAAAGCAATCGCATTCGTCGTCAGTCTTAATGGTCGAAAAGTATCAATCATCACAGCCAGTTCGTTAGTTCGTTCTTTGCCAATCGACCCTTCGTACATCCCTGGGTGTGGGCCATGAGGAATGCCACTAGGATGTAAGGTAATCGAGCTTCGCTCAATTCCTTTGCGAGACATAAATTTCCCCTCAACGTAGTAGATAACCTCATCGGAATCGACATTAGAGTGATTGTATGGGGCTGGAATTGCCTGGGGATGATAGTCAAACATTCGCGGTACAAAGGAACACAAGACGAATCCAGGGCCATCAAAGGTTTGATGCACGGGTGGTGGCTGGTGTATTTTGCCTGTAATTGGCTCAAAGTCTTCAATATTGAATGCAAATGGCCAAAGATGCCCATCCCAGCCAACTACATCCAGAGGATGATGGTTATATAAGTAACGACTAAACCCACCACGAGCTTTGAGTAATACCTCAAACTCTCCTTCTTCATCGTGAGTAATCAGTGCTGATGGCGGACGAATATCCCGCTCGCAATAAGGTGCGTGTTCGAGGAATTGACCGTACTGATTGAGATAGCGTTTGGGTGGCTCAATATGCCCGTATGCTTCGACTACAAGCATTCGTTGCTCTACTCCTTCATCTGGCAAAATGCGCCAAACAACCCCAGTCGGAATAACCAGATAATCTCCCGGCTTATAGCGGATTATTCCATACTGACTTTCTAGTACACCAATACCTTCATGAATGAAAATCACTTCATCGCCATGTGCAAAACGATACCAATATTGCATAGATGCTGTAGGCACAGCTACAGAAATACAGACATCTGCATTGGCTAATAAAGGAATCCGAGATGCAATGGCATCGCCTTGAGCAGCTAGAGTTGCTGTACGCAAATGACGGTGGCTTAGGGGAACCGATTCTTCATAAGATATATCTCTTTTGCTCTCCAACAAAATTTTCTGGATTTGAGTAGGTGGATGCAGGTGGTAAAGCAGGGATTGAATACCCGAAAAACCACGAGTTCCCATCAGTTCTTCGTGATATAAAGAACCATCGGTTTGGTGAAATTGAGTGTGGCGTTTATGAGGAATATTTCCCAATTTGTAGTAATAGGTCATGGTTTTACCCCGCTTGTTTGGGTTTACCGTAGCTCCTTCTTGAAAACGGCATTATCTAAAGATTTCCTCGCCGCGCTTGCTCGCGCTCAATTGCTTCAAACAAAGCTTTGAAATTTCCCTCACCAAAGCCTTGGCAGCCATGTCGCTCAATTACCTCAAAGAACAGTGTTGGTCGATCTTCTACAGGCTGAGTGAAAATTTGTAACAAATAACCATCGCGATCGCAATCTACAAGGATTCCTAGTTCTGCTAGTTTATCCAGCGGCTCTTCGATTTTCCCTACCCGCTCTTCTATGTTCTCGTAGTAGTTTGTAGGAACTTTGAGAAACTCAACCCCTGATGCTCTAAGTCGGGAAACAGTCTCGATAATGTTGCTGGTTGCACAGGCGACGTGTTGAATTCCAAGACCCTGATTATATTCTAAATATTCTTCAATTTGAGACTTCCGTTGGCCTTGGGCTGGCTCATTGATTGGCAATTTGATTTTGCCTGTGCTGTCTTGCATCACTTTGGACATCAAGGCAGAGTATTCTGTGGAAATAGTTTGATCGTCAAAGTGTACTAATAACTCGAAACCCATAGTATCAGCGAAAAACTTAGCCCATCGCTCCATACCACCCAGTTCGACATTCCCAACTACATGGTCAATGTTAGTTAAACCGACTCCCTTCCCTTTAGCTGAGTTTCGAGGCTGAAAACTAGGTGCAAAAACTCCAGTGTAATGACTGCGCTCAACGAACTTGAGCAAAATATCGCCATAGATGTGAATAGCCGCGTAGCGAATTATTCCATATTCATCTTTTTCTTCAGTGGGAGGAATTGCACCTACTGCACCCCGCGCGGTTGATTCCTGGTAGGCACTGGCAGCATTTGGAACTTCCAGGGCAATGACAGCTATGCTATCGCCGTGCTGAAGTACACTTTTACAGATGGGATGATTTGGATTCAAGCCACTACTCAAGACAAAGCGAATTTCTCCTTGCTCCATAACATAGGAAGCTGTTTTGCGATCGCCCGTTTCTAAACCCCGGTAAGCTGTATTGGTAAAACCGAAAGCTTGGGAGTAAAACAGTGCTGCTTGCCTGGCGTTACCTACATAGAATTCAAGGTGGTCGAATCGTTGAATCGGAAAAAAACTATTCACGGTAATTCCTCCTTTCGGGAACTACAGTTATTAGTAGGAGGGAAGAACTAAAAGTAAAAGGGTGATATCAAGACAGTCTAATTATGCAATACAAAAATATTGCAGACATATTCGTATTTTGCGCCTATCCTGCGATTTCTGCTTTGCAGTACTTGTCTAATGCGCTTTTACGTAAATTAATTTTTCACCTGTTTTAAGTATAGATATGTCAACAGTAAAATTTATAAGTATGTAACTAAAAATTAATCAGAGCAATTAAATCAGTAAACAGTAAACAGTAAACAGTTATCAGTTATCACTGTTTCAGTCGGGGTTAAATCCCCGACTGAAACACACCACTAGTTAGAAGTAGGGGACTCTGACTCCCAATTTATTAACTGATAACTGATAACTGTTGAGTTAAAGTTCTAGATTAACATCGGTTGATTCTGAGTTAGCATGATTTTAGTCAGGAGATTATCTCCAATGCTGGCATCGATAAAAACACTGTTCTCATCAATTGTTGACTATGCTGGACTGTTCCCACCAGCAAAACTCACTATGGAAGAGGCGATCGCCAATTATGCTCGCTATCAAACAGCTTGCCACCACTGGATGTTAGGTAATTTTGTACTACCAGTGTCGCGGATAAATGAGTTTGAACAACTGCTTTTAAAGTTGCCTATAGAAGCGAGTAAAACTAAACACTGGCGGCTCAGTGTTATTATCTCTCAAGAAGTGGAGTCGGCGATCGCCAAAATTCAAGCTCTAAATGATAACCCTAAAATAGCGATCGCCTCCCTAGAATTTCCGCCGCTTTCCCAGAGAGAAATTGATCAAGTATTTCCTTATCTTCCTGCTGACATTGAGGCGTTTTTTGAAATTCCTTATAGTGAGGACTTGACAGCATATTTAACTGTACTGCAACGCCCTGGTATATCGGCTAAAATTCGTACTGGTGGCTTGAGTGCCGAGGCGTTTCCTACAATTTCTCAACTTTATCGGTTTATTTTTGCTTGTGCCGAAGCTCAAGTTGGTTTTAAAGCAACCGCTGGACTGCATCATCCCCTACCAGGGAAGTATCCCTTAACATACGAGCCAGATAGCTCTAATGCGATGATGCACGGCTTTCTGAATGTAGCAGTCTTAGCAGCACTAGTTTATTGGCAGAAGATAACTGCACAAGAAGCCCTAGTAGTTCTTCAGGAGCCTACTCTCGAAAGTTTCCAAGTCTCAGCAGATAGCATCGTTTGGAAAGATCGCCGACTGGATATCTGGGAGCTACAAAAGGCTCGGCAAAGTTTCTTTCGTTGTTTTGGCTCTTGCTCATTTCAAGAACCCATAGAATCACTCAAGAATCTGAAACTGTTATGAGCCGTTTAATCGATCAAACCCACGATCCAAGTTTGCACAGTTGGGTAGAATCTGCCAATCAAAAAGATACCGATTTCCCGATTCAGAACTTACCTTTTGGCGTGTTTCGACATCGTAATGGTATCCGAAGCTCACGAATTGGGGTAGCGATCGGCGACCAAATTCTAGATTTGACATCATGTTACCACTCAAGACTGCTCCAAGAACTCCCCGAGCAGTTGCAAGCAGCTTGCACGGCTGCTAACTTAAATCCCTTGATGGCTTTAGGAAGTTGGGCTTCATCGGCGTTGCGTACTCATCTGAGCAAATTGCTGCGATGGAATGAACAAAAGCCTTCGTCAGAGGCAAAACTGCTAGTACCAATGGTGGAAGCAGAACTTTTATTACCTGCGGATATTGGCGATTATACTGATTTTTACGCTTCTATTTTTCATGCTACCAACGTTGGAAAACTATTCCGTCCTGACAATCCCTTACTCCCTAACTACAAATACCTTCCTATTGCCTACCACGGACGAGCCTCCTCCATTGTACCTAGTGGTACACCTATCAAGCGCCCCCAAGGTCAGCGAAAAGCTCTTGAAGATACTGTCCCTCATTTCGGTTCTTCTGTCTCTCTAGACTATGAAGTAGAGGTCGGCTTTCTAATTGGTGCTGGCAATCAACTAGGACACCCCATATCTATTGGCACCGCAGAGTCACACGTGTTTGGACTTTGCTTAGTCAATGACTGGTCAGCACGGGATATCCAAGCTTGGGAGTACCAGCCCTTGGGTCCCTTCCTCAGCAAGAGCTTTGCCACGACGATTTCTCCTTGGGTAGTAACTTTGGAAGCTCTGGCACCTTTCCGTTGTCCTGCTTTTGAACGTTCCCAGGAAGATCCGTTGCCCCTACCTTATCTGTCTGACTCAATTAATACCAGATTGGGTGGAATAGATATGATACTGGAAGTGCTACTTAATTCGGCACAGATGCGCGAGCAAGGGATAGAGCCATTTTCTATGAGCCATGCTTCTTTTAAACAAATGTACTGGACAATGGCTCAGATGATTGCTCACCACACTAGTAATGGTTGCAATCTCCGCCCTGGAGATTTGCTAGCTAGTGGAACAGTTTCTGGTACTGAATCAGGTTCTCAGGGATCTCTGCTAGAAATTACTAGGCGTGGTTCTCAGCCTATTAAACTAGCAACGGGTGAGATCCGAACTTTCCTGGCTGATGCAGACGAAGTTATTATTCGCGGATACTGTGAGAAAGAAAACTATGCCAAAGTCGGGTTCGGAGAGTGTCAAGGCATAGTTCTTGCTGCCGAATTGCCCAAAATCTAAGATGAGATCAAGGTTTCGAGATGATAAAGTTCTGCGCTAACAAATTTAGGTTATAGCAGAAAATAAATCAAGTTGTATTTATAGATCATGTGTAAGTGAAAAGAAGGGTGTAGGGGACAGGGTGTTGGGTGTAGGGAGTACGGCATTGGA
>NZ_JAYGHD010000377.1:0-15958 GCF_034932245.1 Nostoc sp. UHCC 0251 | reverse complement strand
TATTTTCAACCGACTCTGCATTTATATTATGCAGCTTAAATGCCGATTAGCTTAAACTGCAAATTCTTAGCAAAAGGAAGCGGGCTTGGTTTGTATAACCGCACCCTTCTAGGATGCCGGATAAAAATGTTTGTGTATTGGGATGCTTCTTTCAAAATTGCATTGAAATTAGCGAATCTCCTGGCGCTTATCAACAATTTCTACTGTTGTATCATCGCTGGTACTGGGAGTATCTACAGTCATTTGTCGATCGCCGTACATTTCGGCAGCCTTGTTAGGAGTGCGATCGGGAGCATCAGAGAAATTTCTACTGTTGTTATATGTTCTCCAATCACGAACCCCACGGTTTTTGAGAATCGAACCAGCACGCTCAATTTCGTCTCCAAAGCCTTCTATCATAACCAAGTAGTCGCCTTGGGATACGCGATTGTCGTAACTTCTGGCTTCTTCCTCTGGAATACCTAAACCAGTTAGCGCTCCGATAACACCACCTGCTGCTGCACCAATCCCAGCACCAGCCAAAGTAGTTGCGAAGGTTCCTGCTGCTAAAAATGGGCCTGCTCCTGGAACAACTAAACTACCAAGACCAACAAGGAAGCCACCAACGCCTCCCAAGACTGTACCTGTCACTGCTCCTGCACCAGCACCTTCTTGAGCCTCATTATCACCAGGATCTCTTACCTGGGTGCCAGCAATTTGCTCATTACGCTCTGTATCTTTCGCTAATACAGAAACTTGATCCATTGAGAAACCCGATTTTTTCAGTTCATTTAAAGCTTCTTCGGCTGCTTGCCGGCTAGGAAATGTACCAATTGCACGTTTGTATTGTTGAGTTGCCATTTTTTTCTCCTGAGACAATTATAAATATATAGGACTAGTCCTATATATTTACTTGTTCAATGACTGTTACAGTCTCTCTGCTGAAATAAATATCTTCATCAGCCAAAAGGTTTATTTATTATCTGTCATAAGGAAGTCTTCGATAGACACAAAAGTGCTTCACATTTTTTACTACCTTTTAGCCTAAGCATTGCCTTTGATAGATGTCGTAGAAAACAAAAACGGGCATAACCTAAGTTATGGAATTTGATGATAGCGTTTAGGTTATGTCTATAAACAATAATTTTTCCTTTTCATGAGAATTCTTTTGGTTGAAGATGATGATTTGCTTGCTCAAGCTGTAGCAACAGCTCTGACCAAACAAAATTATGTGGTTGATATTGCTGCTGATGGTGAGGCTGGTTGGGAATTGATAAATGTTTGTAACTATGACTTGATTTTGCTAGATGTGATTCTGCCAAAGCTGGATGGTATCAGTCTTTGTCGGCAATTACGCCAGTCAGGTTATCAAATGCTGATTCTGCTTTTAACGGCAAAAGACACTAAAACTGATAAAGTTATCGGTTTAGATGCCGGAGCAGATGATTATGTAGTCAAACCATTTGATTTTCAAGAGTTATCAGCTAGAATTCGTGCTTTATTACGTCGAGGAAATACTTCTTTACCTCCTGTTTTGGAATGGGGAAGCTTGCGCCTCGATCCTAGTACTTGTGAAGTAACTTATGCAGATATTACACTACATTTAACAGCAAAAGAATTTAGTCTTTTAGACCTTTTTTTACGCAACAACCAGCGCATCTTTAGCCGGAGTGCCATTGTAGATCAACTTTGGAGCGCTGAAAAAGATCCACCTGAAGAAAATACGATTAAATCTCATATCAAAAGTTTACGGCAAAAGCTAAAAGCAGCAGGTGCTAACTACGATTTTATAGAAACTGTCTATGGAATGGGTTATCGTTTAAAAGCTCTAGATCATGAGCAAAGTTGCCCGAAACCTGAGCCGGAAATAGATTTAAAGCAGCAGCAAATTCTCCTAACAGCAATTGCTCAAGAGCGGGAGAATTTCAAAGCTAAGGTTGGTTCGCGCATTGCAGTATTGAAACTAGCAGCTGATGCTTTAAGAAAAGGTAAACTTGACGAGCAAGTGCGGCAAAAAGCAGAGCAAGAAGCTCACAAACTAGCTGGTTCTTTGGGTAGCTTTGGCTTTCCAAAAGGTTCGTTATTAGCCAATGAGATAGAAGATTTATTTCAAACTCAAAAATTTATTAGCCAAGCTAAATGTTTTTATTTAGACAAGCTCTTGATGGAGTTGCAACGAGAGCTAGAAAAAAGCCCAGTTGAACAAACCCAAAATCTACTATTAGTAATTAGCAATGAGCAGCAAGTAGTTGAGGGATTAATAAAGGAGGCTGAGAATGATGAAATACAGGTTCAAATTGCTACTAATCTCACTACCGCCAGAAGTCTAATCTCATCTTTAAATCCCGATGTAGTGCTACTTGATCTTGATATTGATATTGAGAAAGATAGTTTGAAATTAATAACAGAATTATCCCAGGGAACACCCCAAATACCTGTGTTAGTTTTTACAAATCGAAATAATTTTAGCGATGCCTGCGGCGGGCTTCGCCTACGCCTTGAGGTTGCACGAGCTGGCGGACGTGCTTTTTTGCAAAAATCCATGCCTCCTAGCCAAATTTTGGAGCCAGTGAGTCAAATATTACAAGAAACTCGTATTACTGAAGCGAGAGTAATGGTTGTAGATGATGACCCACAGACGTTAACTATTATACAACAATCCCTAGAACCATTGGGATTTGTTCTAAAAACTCTTGAAGACCCACAAGGTTTCTGGGATACCCTGACAGAATTTTCTCCAGATTTGCTAATTTTAGATGTAGAAATGCCTCATATTAGTGGCATTGAAATTTGCCAAGTAGTACGTAACGATCCGTACTGGAAATTCTTGCCAGTAATATTTATGGTTGATAATTTATCAGCAGATATTGTTGAGCAAATATTTGCAATCGGTGCTGATGATTGTGTAATGAAAACTGCTAAAAACTCGCAACTAATTACTCGTATATTGAACAGTATAAAGCGAACGTAACTATTTATAAATATAGTTTTAGTCAAGAAAAATAGTCAAATATATGAATAAACCCGCCCAACAGCCAACTAAAAAAAACTTCTGGAGTAAACTGAGTACGAATACATTAGTTCGCTTCTTACTATTTGCTGCTTGTGCTTGGGTATTAGTAAAAGTTTTTTGGTATTTTCAACATGTAGTTTTTATATTTACCTTTGCGACAATTTTAGCACTAATTCTTAACTATCCAGTACGCTATCTGGAACGCTTCTTAAGGCGAGGTTTTGCCTTGGGTACAGTCATAGTCATTAGTCTATTAACAATCATTATTATATTTGTATTTATTATTAATAAACTGGCTACGCAATTACAACAATTAGCAGTTTTGATATTACAAGTTATTATTTCTACTAACAATCCTGTTAATCAATTACAAAACGCCTTAGCTGCTCGAAATATTGAAATAAATTTAGAAACTATAGAAACACAAATTCGCAACTGGATTGTGGCTGGTATAAACATCATTTTAGGCTTCTTGCCAAATTTATTAGAAAGTTATGTTGGCTTTATAATTATTATTGTAGTTGCCTTTTTTATGCTGACTGATGGAGAAAAAATCTGGCAACTGATTCTTAAGATGATTCCTTATAATAAACGCGATCGCTTTGCAACAGCTATCCAAAAAAACTTTATTGGTTTCTTGCGAGGTCAATTACTAATCTCATTGATTCTTAGCATTGCCACTTTTTTGGTTTTCGCATTTTTTCATATCCCATTCCCGTTTCTGCTAGCTATCACTGTGGGAATTTTTGACCTGATTCCCGGTATCGGAGCTACACTAGGAGTTAGTTTAGTTTCTCTAATTGTATTGGTACAAAGTGGTTGGTTTATTAGTATAAAAGTATTAATTTTCTGTATAGTTTTACAACAAATTCAAGATAATTTAATTGCGCCTCGTGTAATGCAAAGTACAGTTCATTTAAATCCCCTATTAATATTTTTTGCGCTTTTAGTTGGGACACAAATAGCTGGTTTATTAGGGGTATTTCTTTCTATACCCATTGCTGGAGTGATTGTGAGCTTCTTAGAGATTGAGGAGTTGCAGGATAATTAGAATTTAATATTTAGTATTGATTTTGCGAGGCTTTGTTGCATGAATGAGGGAATCATCAACTTCAAAAATTTTTAAGTTATTAAATAGAAAAAACTATGAACCAGTTAACCTCAAGTGAGATAAATATAGCCATAATGACCCTTGGTGGGCTAGTGCTAGGACTAGGGCTGTTGTCTGGCTGGCTCAAAGAGCGGTTGTTTCTTTCAGACCCTCTTATAGCTTTAGTAGTTGGGGTGTTATTGAGTCCATCTGTGTTTGGCTTAATTGACCTTGCTCACTGGGGTAAACCAGAGATGATTTTAGAGCAGGGGGCAAGATTAGCGATCGCTATCCAAGTGATGGGAGTGGCATTGCGGCTACCAAAGGCTTACCCTTTTCAACATTGGCGCATCCTGTCCGTGTTGCTAGGACTGTTGATGCCCCTGATGTGGTTGATTAGTGGACTGCTGGTATATCTGCTGTTAGGTCTACCCTTCTGGGTAGCCATGCTGGTTGGGGCTGTGATTACTCCTACCGATCCGGTTGTTTCTACTTCCGTTGTCACAGGGAAAGTTGCCGAGCAGAACCTTCCCGAACGTATCCGCCACACCATCTCTGCTGAATCTGCCGCAAATGATGGACTGGCTTATCCCTTTGTCCTTCTGCCAATTCTAATATTGACTAAACCGCCACAAGAAGCTCTACTTCATTGGCTCACTAAAACTTTACTGTGGGAAGTAGGAGCAGCTGTGGTGATGGGAGTGCTTATCGGCTACCTAGCAGGACGGCTCCTGCGGTGGGCTGAAACCAAACAAACCTTAGAGAAGGAATCTTTTCTAGCTTATACTGTCGCTCTTTCTTTAGCTGTATTGGGTCTTGTGAAGCTACTTGGTAGCGATGGCATCCTGGCAGTTTTTGCGGCGGGAATCACGTTTGATATGGTTGTAGGCGGTCGTGACAGAGCTGAAGAAGAGAACGTACAGGAGGCAGTAGACCGCTTTTTTACTTTGTATATTTTCGTCTTATTGGGTTTATATCTACCCTGGCAGCAATGGTTCGAGTTAGGTTGGAAAGGTCTGCTGTTGGTGGTAGCAATTTTGTTGCTACGCCGACTACCAGCAGTACTGTTATTGCGTCCCCTGCTTGGTCGGTTGCGAGGGGTGCAGGATGCCCTGTTTTTAGGATGGTTCGGCCCTATTGGGGTAGCGGCGCTCTTTTATGCTTTTCTTTCAGTGCGTCAGGCTGGTGTGGAAGAACCCTGGACTATAGGTAGTTTAGTTATTTGTGCTTCAATCCTCGTCCACGGTTGCACTGCTGTACCCTTGGCTAAACTCTACGGTAAGCAGCAGAGGTAATATTTGATACTGAATCAAAATTGAAAACCTAATAAATTCCAGTAACCTAACAAGGGAATAAAAATCAATCCAGCGAGAGTAATCAAAGAGTAGTGCGATCGCTTAATAAAAGACCAGCTATTATTTACCCAAGCTAATCCAGTAAACAAACTTAGTACAAGTGCTAGAACGGTGGTTATCAAAGGTAGGCAAAGTAATGCTACTACAATGCCAGGTACACCATACACAAGTTTCCATACACCTATAAGCCACAGCGACAAAGGCAAGCCAATCAAAAATCCTAAATTGAGAGTACCAGCAATACCAGCTACTACCCAAGCACTGCTAAACTTTTGCTTACTTATCAAAGGACGTATTAACCCAACAATAGAGGCTGACAGAAAAACAATTGCACAAAAGCCAATAACTCCTAACTGTAACCAAATAGTTTCATACCACGGTATTCGCTCATAAGCTCCAATCTTAGACCAAAGCGGATTAAAGACAAATGCAATATTCCCCCTGCTGTCTTCGCCAAAGGCAGTAAATGCATCATCCTCAACTCGCTTAAACAACAATGGTTCCACAGGAATTAATGTGTGCTTTGGAGTACTCCCCAAAAAGAACAAACCAGGGGTACTAATCGTCAAAGTACCATTTCCGCCTTTTTTGATATTAATATGTTTAAACGGCGCAGTTACTTTAGCAAAAGTGTCGCGGGGATACTCTAAATCTCTGTAAGTACCAGTCAGGCGATTAAGTTGCTCCTCAGTAAGAGCAATAGGTTTAACAGATGGTTGATTGGTAACAGGAAAATAGCGGTCTAGAAACTGAGTTAGGAATTTGCCAGCCACCCCACTAAAACTATTAGTGGCAATAAAAATGCCAATATTTTGCTCAGGCATTAAAGTCAGGGAGCTAGAATAACCCCGCAAACTTCCCAAATGTCCAATCACCCGAATATTGTTTTCTAAACGCTCACGAAAACTGTAGCCAGTACCTGGCAATTTGGGATGATGGGTGAAATGTTGTTCGTGCATCAACCGCACAGTATCTTGTTCCAAAATGCGGGAGTTTTCGTAGCGACCGTATTGTAGATGGGCAATCATAAAATTAGCCATATCTGTAGCTGTCGAACTCATGGACGCAGCTGGAGCGATATTTAAATATAGATATGGAACAGCTTTGAACTTACCATTTTGATACTGATAACCCACAGCCAAATCATCAGCTAAAGGCGGCGGAGGTGGCTGGAGAAATGTACTCCGTCCCATATTCAACGGCTGCAAAATGTTTTTATCAATATATTCAACAAAGGGAATACCGGAAACTTTTTCTACCAAATATCCTAATAAAGCTGTGCTATGGCTGGAATAACTGTAGAGTTTACCGGGTTGCCAAACAACAGGTGGCATATACTCAGCCAAGTAATCTCCTAGTGGCTTTATTTCTGCTGCGGTACGAGCTGCAAGACCGATTCGGCGTTTAGTAGTACCGTCAGTGTGTGTCATCAACTGAGCAACTTTAGCTGGTTCAGGATAAGGATTTTCTAACTGAAAACTGGTGAGATATTTATTAATATCAGCATCTAAATCAAGCTTTCCCTGCTCGTACAACTGCATTGCTGCTGTAGCTGCAAATAACTTGGAAATGGAAGCTACGCGAAACAAAGTTTTATCTATGACAACTGGTATATTTTTTTCTAAGTTCGCGTAACCATAGCCCTTAGCAAAAAATAGTTTCCCATCTTTAACCACAGAAATAGCTACGCCAGGAACATGAGACTTTGATATTTCTTCATTGATGATTTTGTCTACAAAGCCTTCAAATTCCTGGGGATTACTTAATCCCGGTGCAGTAGGAGATGTTATTACAGGCTGCTTTGGTTCAGTTGGTTGCTGCTGTTGAGGTTCTGAAAGCGGGAATTTGGGTACATTTACATCTCTAGCCAAGCTAGGCAAGCCGGACATCGAAAAAAAGAGGATGCCTATCAATACCCAACAAATAAACTTAATTGGTTTATACATGATGCAAATTTACCAACTCTATTACTTAGATAAGTCTTAGCTGCTGAGGTTCCTACTGTATTACTTCAATAATCCCTGTTCAGGCTCTTCAATCCTTTCAGGGTTTTCTTGAGATTGCCTACTCAAGTTAAAGAATATTGAGCCAACCACAAAGATAGCTAAACTGACAAAAATCAATGCGAAGGCACGTATCAACATATTACTGGGGCGTGGTTTTTGCATTTTTTTATGAGTACAGCCTTCAAGGTTTGCTTATTTCAGATTACTCTCTTAATAAAATGCCAAATTCTGTCGCAAGGTGGATATATCGTTGATATTCAAAAATCAGTCTTTTAGTGGCTTTTTAAATATAGTAATACAGCTATTTTGGAGTAATTAAATTTAGCACAATAACTGTAAATAACAAAAAATGGAGGCTACATTGTGCGATTCGGACAATTGATCGGGTTTATTGCTCTTGTTACATCTCTTTACATTTTGTGGCAAATTCGGCAAATACTTTTGGTGGTATTTGCAGCGATAGTTTTAGCTACAGTCCTAAATCAACTTGTGAGCTTTTTCCAAAGATTTCGCATTAAGCGAGGAATTGCAGTTGCCATATCAATTATTCTCTTATTAGTCGTTTTAGTCGGTTTTTTTGCACTGATTGTGCCGCGTCTTATTGACCAATTACAACAATTTGGTAATATTATGCCTATGGGACTAGAACGGTTGCGATCGTGGAATAATTGGTTACAAAATGTAATTCCTGACCAACTATTAGAAAATATTCGGGGACTTAGGTATATCACCCAAGGTTTACAAGATTGGTTAAATCAGTTAATAAATAACTTTTTTAGCTTAGTCAGTAGCTCGCTTTCTATTATTTTAGGTTTGCTGCTTTTTGTAGCTCTTACCATCATGTTATTAGCCAATCCCTCGCCCTATCGACAGGGATTTATAATGCTATTTCCTGCTTTTTATCGGCGGCGAGTTGATGACATTCTAAATAAGTGTGCAGTCTCGTTGACTGGCTGGATAAAAGGCACACTCCTTACTATGCTGGTCATTGCAACATTCAGCTATATCGGACTGTTGATTTTGGGAATACCGTTACCATTAGTTAATGCTATTTTGGCAGGATTATTAGAATTTATCCCAAATGTTGGGCCAACCTTGAGCGTGATTCCGCCTGCGCTGCTAGCATTAAATGAAGAACCTTGGAAAATCGCCGCAGTTATAGCTTTGTACTTTGGAATTCAGCAGGTTGAAAGCCTAGTTATAGTGCCTTTAGTGATGAAAAGCCAAGCATCTCTACTACCAGCAGTTACTTTGGTAGCAGTGGTGTTTTTTGGCAGGTTTTTTGGATTTTTAGGTGTATTTCTCGCTGTTCCGTTAGTAATTGTGTTTCAAACGTGGATAAAAGAAGTTTTAGTCGAGGATGTACTCAACAACTGGCACAAAAATCAAAAAGATAATCAAGAAGAGAAAGTATTAGCTGTGGTAAATGGCAAGTCTGAATCATCTGTTGAAAACAGTTGATAAGTCATATCAAGTTCGGGTGATTACTTATAATAAAACTTCTCAATGTAGGTTGGGTTGAACGGCAGTGAAACCCAACATGAACAAGGAAAGGATCAAGCGTTGCAATACTGCTCGGTTAAGGGAAATTGTAGGTTGGTTAGGAGCGTAAGCGTTACCCAACAAATCTCGGTAAATGTTGGGTTTCGTTCCTCAACCCAACCTACAGATATTATAAGTATTTAACCGAACCTAATATCAGGTAGGCATGATCTACCTGACAAACTTAAGACTGGATGTTGTTTGGAGATGCCAGTGGTTCAGGTTTTACTGTAAATGCTAAGTTCTGTGCGTTGCGTAGCACTTGGATTTGTAAGTTATTATTTAAGCCATTCTTTTCAATAATTTGCTGAACTTCTTCAGACGTAGTAACGGGTTGATTGTTAATTCTGAGAATAACATCTCCTGGCCGCAATCCGATTCTGGCAGCAGGAGAATTAGGAATAACGCGAATAATAAGAATTCCTTGCTCTGCTACAATGCGGACGTTACTGTTTGGATAATCCTTCACTCTTTTCTTGACTTGAGGTGTTAGTGTCACCATCTGAAGACCTAAGTAAGGATATTCAACTTTGCCTTGAGTAATTAATTGCTGGGCAATTCGTTGAGCTGTATCTATAGGAATGGCAAAGCCAATACCTTCAGCACCTTGGATAATTGCAGTGTTAACGCCTATGACTTGACCGCGAGCATTTAAGAGTGGCCCGCCTGAATTTCCGGGGTTAATTGCTGCGTCGGTTTGAATATAGCTGCTAGGTCTGGTGGAGAGATTTAAGGAACGGTTGATCGCACTTATAACACCTACTGTTACCGTTTGTTGTAAACCCAAAGGATTACCGATCGCAACTGCCCACTGTCCTGGTCTTAAAGAATCGGGATTTGCTATTTCCACTGCTGGTAAGTTATTACCAGGAATTTGCACAACTGCAACATCGCTCACCGTATCTTGTCCTAGCACTTTGCCCTCAACAGTACGACCGTCAGAAAATGATACCGTCACCGTATCTGCATTGTTAACAACGTGAGCATTGGTGAGAATCCGCCCATTGGGATCGATGATAAAACCAGAGCCTACACCACGCACTACTCGTTCTTGAGGCTGTGTTGGTACAGTGTCACCGAAAAAGCGCCGAAAGAATGGATCATTTAATGTATCAGGTAACTGTGGTACTGCGCTTCTGATAGTTCGAGAAGTATTAATTTGAACTACAGCTGGTTCTACTTTTTCGACAACTTCAACCACAAAATTGTTGTCCTCAGCAGTTGGTGTTAGAGGGCGCGAACTTTGATTCTGTGTCTCCTCAACTATAGGAGAAGGAACAATTGGAGGACGAACTTTTCCAGAAAAATCTGTTGAACAACTACTCAAAAATCCTGTCGTTATGCCGATAAAAGGTAGCAGCAGGTTAGTTGTTAGTTTGCGCGTCAAAAAATAATTTTTTGATGTATTCATCGTTATTTCAAGTATTAAATATTATGTAATTTAAATGTATGTCTCGGTTTGCGAATGATTTGCCTCTGCATTACGATTTGTCCAATTTCGCAACGCCCAAAGGCTAATTAAAGCTGCTAATCCAGCACCGAGAGTATCCATAATTAAATCAATAATGGTGTCATCCAAACTTTCAATTACTTGAGTACTGAGAATTTTACCAGCAGACCATTCTATGATTTCCCACAAAGCACCAATAGCAATTCCAAAACTAGTAATTGTCACTAAATACAAAAGTGTATGATTCCGAAATATATTTAACATTGAACCATAGACTAAAAAACTGAGTGCTAGGGTAATTGCAGAAGTTGTATAAGCATGAACAACTTCGTCATAGGGGCCTGGCATACCAAATAAATCCCATACCCAACCAGTAGCATTGAGCAATGCAGCCAACACAAACAAAAAATCAAATAAAGTGGGTAATTTATCATCTCGGATGACAAACACAAAGGATATAACAAGGAAGACTGCAAGACCCAAGGCATTTGACCATTTACCTTGAACTGCTGCGGCTATGACAAAAATTGTTAGTAGAGCCTGTCCTATCCATGCGATAATTCGATAACCTTTCCAATTCAGAATTTTCATAATTATTACCTCAAAAATGTTAATTTAAAATGCAATTTTTATACTTAATCCCAATCTTTATTAGTGTCATCATTATTTAAATTTTTAATGACCTGATAATAACTCTCTTCTACATCTTTGTAGTCTTGTTCTTGTGATAGTCCTTCACGGCTATCTTGTAAAATCATGTCAGCATGATGGCGCAGGCTTATTTGATATTTAGAATTATTGGTGTAAGTGGCAATACTAGCTATAGCTTCTAATAAACGAATAATTACTCCTGCATCCGACTTTCCATACTGTCGAATTTGGTTAAAAGCACGATCAACCAATCCTTGAAAATCTACTCCTTCGGCAATGAAGCGTAATTTGTTATTTTTATCGTAGCGATAGGGCGAAGGAAAATCTCTTTGAACTAAGTGGCACAGTCCTGCGCTAATTCGGTCAATACAGCGAATTGCAGTAAATGGATCGTTTATTCCAGGGGAAATGGCACGCAGAGCTATTTCTACTAATTGATCGATTGGAAACTCTATATCCTGTTGTTCTGTACGTTCTTTGCCCAAAATAAAAGCATCATTGATTTGTTTGGTAAGTTTTTTATTTACTTTTTTCCCAGGAAAAACCAAGGCTAAATCGCCACCTTGAATTAGAAATTTTCCCGGTCTAACCTGAAGGCGTATTAGCAAATTATGTTTACAAGCAATTTCCATCAATTCCCCATTATCAATTGCTTGTAAATAACCAGTGCCATTAGCTCGAATCGGTAAAGCTTCTTTCTCAAAGGACATGGGAATTTCTTCAATTCCTTGTCTATGTTCTGGTTCACCATGCCCAATTCTTTCTGGAAATAGTCGCTTAATTGCTGAATGTAAATCCTCACTAACATTTTCGATTACGTGAGATGCCTGAATTATGGTTGAAGCATGATGGATAAAATAAATTAATACACCAATGCTAATAATTGCGAGTAAAGTGCCGACTGTAACTGAGAGTTGTGGCACATACTGTTCGTATCCATCTCCTTCTCCACGAATTGTCCGCAGTACGAACAAGCAGTAGATGAACGTACCAATAAATGTGCCTAATACAATTTGATTACCTGTATCCTGCATAAAATTACGCAGAAGTCGCGGCCCGAAATTGGAAGCAGCCAACTGAAGTGCCACGATTGTAATTGAAAAGGCTGTAGCTGCAACGCTAATCATCGAACCTGCAACCGATCCTAACAGCGATCGCGCTCCATCTGCTCCACCTGTATAAATCCACCAATAATCAATGTCTACCTTGCCTGTGCGGTCAAGATTAAGCATTGTGAAAGCCAAAGCAGTAGCTATTACTGCCATAACCGCCGGTATGAACCAGTAACTTGAGTGGAGTTGATCCCACAGTTTGCTTATCTTGACATTTTTCATTGTTCGTTGGTTTGAGAATCTATTTTGCCGTTGTTATCTTCTGAGGAGCGTGCTTGAGCAAGTAACCTGAGTGAATCGCTGATGCGGCGAGGCTTCGGTACTTCACCTTTACCTGCGGGCCAACCTTCACGCTGACGAGAGCGGTTTCCATCTGTCTCTTCTGTCTGGTCGTGGAACAGGATTTGTTGAGTTGGGAAGGGCAAATCAATACCGTTTGCAACAAGCGTTTTCTTGATTGCAATAATCACTTTATCCCGCGAAATAAGATTATCTGCCCGTCGTGGTGGATGAACCCACCAACGCACACGGATGTTAACAGTGCTTTCGGCAAGTTCCATTACTAGTACATCAGGAACCGGATCTTTTAAAACTTCATTTACACTAAGCATTGCGTCTAGCATTAACTGCTTGGCACGGTCAATGTCGTCGCCGTAGCCAATGCCGACATCGTACTCTAATCGCCGGTTTTCAAATGCAGTGTTTACAGTTACCGAATTAGTAAATAATTCTGAGTTGGGAATGACAATCCGCCGACCGTCATAAGTTCTAATTGTTGTTGCGCGTGTCTCAATATTTTCGACCGTTCCTTCAAAGCCTTTAAAAACAATTTGGTCATCAATTTGAAAAGGTTCAGTGAGCAGAATTAAAATTCCAGCTAAGAAATTTTGCAAAATATCGCGGAAAGCAAAACCAATTGCTACACCACTAATTCCCAAAAGTTGTACCAAATCACCGGCTCTAAATGTAGGAATCACAATGGAAAGGGCGATAAACAACCCAATCAAAATTGTTAGTCCTTGCGCTAACCTTCCTAGTACTAGTCCCAGATTTCGCGCAGAACGACGATTGCGAGTTAACCGCTTGACCACTACTTTAATTCTGCTGGCAACAAATAAAAAGAAGATGAAGACAATTAACCCTAATACAATGTTCGGTAGCAAAGCTATGAACCCGTTAACCATGCTTTGAACCTTTTCCCAAGCTGTCGAGATTTCTGCATTCATGAAGTTTCCTCACTAAGTAATTTTTGCTAACATCAACGCTCAGAATTTTGATGCAATAATTCTTGAATTTCCCCGCGCAATGCTGCGATTTCACCCTGAAGCATTTGAATCGATTTTGCTCCAGCTAACTCTGCTTCATCATCATCAGCATCACGACCAATAAAAAACGTCGCTAGAGTTGCAGTAACGTAGCCAAACACGGCAAACGCATATAACGCTAAGAAAAAACAAAGCACCCGACCTTCGGGCGTTTTGGGCGAATAGTCAGAACCCATCGTTGTCATTAGCATTGCTGTCCACCATAAAGCAGTGCCGTAGTTGTGCAGCCCTGATTCCACTGGAACTTCGTTTTCAAAGGCATACATTCCTGCTGCTCCTATTAAAGTAACAATCATTGTTAATGCCACAACATAACCAAATCCTCTACGGCTAATACTTGCTGCTAAAACCCGCATTCCTCGGTTAGCACGAGTCATAACTCGCAACAACTGTAAACCTCGCACAGCCCGCGCTGTTCGTAGTACGCGGACGACTCGGATAATCCGAAAAGTACGCAGCGCTGGCAACACCAAAGAAATAGCTGTTAGCCAGTTGCTTTTGATATAAGAAAATTTATGAGGAGCGATCGCTAGTTTAAGTAGAAAATCTAATATAAAAATAATCCAAATGGTGATGCTAAAGGCTTCCAGTAAAGAGTTTAATCCCCAGATGATCTCGATGATGAATAGTGCTAGCCATACAAAGCCCAGCACCAGCATTGGAATTTCTAGCCAATCTTCCAACTGTTGCAAGACTTCATTACGTTCTTTTTCTAGGGCTTGTTTTTCTGAAAGCTTTGAACTACTCATAGTATTAATTCGTAATTCGTAATTCGTAATTCGTAATTTTAGAGAATTGGTTTTATTGTTTACTAGCAGGGGTTTCTAGTACGTTGACATCAACTAGAGGTGTCACATTTAAGTCCTGTTTTAATAATTGGGTTTGAATTGATTGGGTGAGGCGTGAGCGTATTTCTTCACTAGACGCTGTAACTCCGGGTTGACGCTGCACATAAATAACAGATAGTAGGGTATCCTGCCCTTGAATATTGGATCGTGTAAAGCGCACATTTGACTCAACTAATTTTGCTAAACCAACTTGTTCCACAGTTTTCTGAACTTGGGCGTTGGCACGTTGGGTAAGGCTAGAGCGTTGTAAATTGGGAGAATTAGAGAACTGCCAAGTTAGCAAACCTGCCAATGCGATGACAGTTATCGCTAAGGCAGAAAAGAATACCCGTTTTTTACCACGCTGATAGCGAGTTCCTTGAGCAGACAACCCGAACACTCGGAACAAGAGGGATGCTGAAAAATTAATGCCGCATAGTTGCAAAAACAGTAAGAACAGCCCCGAAATTGCCATGTCCCATCTGCCAACTGCACTAGCCATACCGACAATTCCCGCAGGTGGAGCTAAGGAAGCGGCGACTAACATTCCGGTTGCTGCCCCAGAGACTAAACTACTGCGATCTGACTGCACCAAGTTGAGCGCTCCTGCTGCTCCGGCTGCCAATGGTAAAATTACTGCCACTGCTGAAACCTGGCTGCTATCTACCATTAAACTGGTGGGAATTTCTTGCCGTAATATCAGGCTAAGTAGCCAAGTAGTGGCAATTGTGACTGCTAAAGCGGAAAAATATCGTAAAATACTCCGCCCTAAGAGTTTGCGATCGCCCCATGCAGTAGCGATCGCTGTATTCATGGCCGGGCCTGCAAACGGTGCAATCAGCATTGCCGCCACCAGCAAGTAAGCTGTATTAGTATACAAGCCAATCCAGACTACAAAACCTGCCAGTGCTGCATAACCAAGAAAGCCTCGCCAAGAGCCAACACTTTGCAAACCAGAAAGAAAAATCTCAATCGGACTGCGTTCTTCCACATCTACAACTTGTTGCGGCGCTTCCGATGCAGGGGGTTGCAGAGTCATCACACCAGTTGGTATGAGCGTAATTTGTACTTTGGGTAAGTCTTGCAACTTGTCCAGAACTTTGCCAACTTCTTGATTAGAAAGGTGAACAATCACCACATCAATCGGTTCTTCTGCATTTCCTTCAAATCGAGCTAAATTTGTACCGTTATGAGATTTGGCAATATCGATAACAGCTTTTCCATTTCCCCGTGGTACTTGGATAATGAGTTGACGCATTTTTACCCTCCTAGCGCTAACCATCTTGCTTTTTCAGGCAATAACTCTACTATCCAAAGAAAGATTTTTTGAAAGATGTATCTCATTCAATTAACACTTGATTTTTGTCCGTAAAATTGGTACATAGTAAAATGATTGCTACTTAATGTAGCAAAAAAGGTTTAATATAAGGAAAATTTCATCAACATCAATTTATTGTTTGAGACTTAGATTAAATCTAAATAGTGGAAAAGCCGTGGAGAACTCCGCTATATTTTCCTTCTCGAAAGCAAGCTTTAGATTTTATTACTTAAATTTATATAGGACTAGTATTTGATTTATGAAAAAATCTAAGTATATGTAGGGGAGCC
>NZ_JAYGHD010000376.1:0-16045 GCF_034932245.1 Nostoc sp. UHCC 0251 | reverse complement strand
ATTTTCAACCGACTCTGCATTTATATTATGCAGCTTAAATGCCGATTAGCTTATTCAAGCCCAAAATATTACTGATAATGTTGTGGAGTTGATGCTTCACAAGTTGAAGAAACTGCCAGAGAATACACAGCAAATTCTCCGGTTAGCCGCTTGCGTCGGTGCTGAGTTTAATTTAGATACTCTATCAATTGTTTGTGATCAACCACCTGAAACGATTTTTCAAGATTTACTAACAGCCATACAATTTGGATTAATTCAACCACTATCTGAATTAGATGAAAACTTGTTAATTCAAGAGTATAAGTTCTTGCACGATCGCGTGCAGCAAGCCTCATACACCTTAATCGATGAGTCGCAAAAACAAATTGTTCATTTACAAATTGGTCGCAATCTCCTCGGGAAAACTTTGCCAGAGAGACTATCAGACCGACTGTTTGAAATTGTCGATCATCTTAATCATGGAATTGAGCTTGTCACAGATCAACTAGAACGCAATGAAATTGCTAGATTAAATTTAATCACAGGACAGAAAGCAAAAGCTGCGATCGCCTATAGTGTGGCTCAAAACTATTTAGCCAGAGGTAGAGCATGGCTGGCAGACTCCAGTTGGCAAACTAACTATGAGATCACCTTAGAGTTACATACAGAAACAACAGAAGTTGCGTATTTGTGTGGCGAGTTTGAGCAGGTAGAATCCTGGGCAGTGGTTGTTCTGCAAGCAGCCAAAACGGTTCTCGACATCGTGAAAGTTTACGAAGTCAAAATTCAAACTGACATCGCGCAGAACCAGCCATTAGAAGCAATCAACACTGGATTGCAAGTTTTGCAGCAACTGGGAATCAGTTTTCCTGAAACGCCAACTCAGTCAGACATTCAGCTTGAGCTAGACACAATTACATCACTCATTGGCGAGAAGCCAATCAAGGACTTGCTCCATTTGCCGGAAATGACCGAACCGGACAAATTGGCGGCGATGCGAATCTTATCAAGCATCACGATCGCTGCCTATGTTGCGGCTCCTGATTTGATGCCTCTGCTTGTGTCTAAACAAGTAAACTTATCAATTCAATCTGGTAATGCTGTTGTATCTCCCTTTGCCTATGCATTTTACGGATTAATTCTTTGTGGAACGATTGGGAACATTGAGATTGGGTACGAGTTTGGACAACTTGCGCTAAATCTATTGTCACACCTTAATGTTCATTCTCTCAGAGCTAGAACATTAGTCATTGTGAATAACTTTATTATTCATTGGAAAGAGCATATTAGAAACACAACCCAGCCCTTGCTAGAAGCCTACCAAAGAGGTTTAGAAGTTGGAGATTTAGAGTTTGCTGCTTATTCCGCTCATTGTTATTGCTTCCAATTCTACGCAGTTGGAAAGGAACTCGTAGAAGTTGAGCGCGAGATGACGAAATACAATGAAGCAATTCGTCAAATCAAACAGAAAACGGCGCTAACCTGGAACCAAATATATCAGCAGGCGACCGCAAATTTGATGGGCTTTTCGGTTAGCCTAACTCGCCTAGTTGGCGAATTCTACAATGAAGAAAATGGATTGCCACAACATGAAGTAACAAATGATGGAACGGCAATGTTTGTTGTCTTTTTCCATAAACTTTTCCTGTGCTACCTATTTTCTGAGTATGCTCAGGCAGTTAAAAACTCAACCATAGCAGAACGTTATTTAATGGGAATAACAGGCACACCTCTTGGTCCTTTTTACTATTTATATGATGCACTGGCAAGACTCGCCATATACTCTGAAAGCGCCACTCAAGTGCAGGAGGAACTCCTTAAAAAAGTTACAGTTAGTCAGGAGAAAATGAAGCAATGGGCACAGTATGCGCCAATGAATTGTTTGCATAAATATTATCTGGTGCAAGCAGAGATTGCACGAGTTCTAAGTCAGTGGTTTGAAGCAGAGGAATTCTATGAACAAGCAATTCAAGGAGCAAGGGAAAATGAATATATTCAGGAAGAGGCGTTAGCTTATGAATTAGCCGCCAAACATTACTTAGCTCGTGGTAGAGAAAAGTTCGCCCAGCTCTATATGAAGGAAGCTCACTATTGCTATGGACGATGGGGAGCAACGGCAAAAGTCAAAGATTTAGAAACTCGCTACCCGCAGCTATTCCCTCAGTCATCAGGCGTGGCTGAAACACCAATTCGCACCACTTCTGGAACTACCTCAAGTACCTCACATACTGCTCTCGATTTAGCAACGGTGATGAAAGCAGCTCAAGCAATTTCGAGTGAAATTGAATTGGAGCGGCTGCTCACTTCCTTGATGCAGATTTTAATTGAAAATGCTGGGGCACAAACTGGATGCCTGCTTTTGGATAACTCAGGAGAATGGACGATCAAAGCTACTTGTGAACTTAATGATGGAGAACAGGTCTGTGCGACACGAGTGCTGGAATCAATTCCAATCGCAAATCGTCTACCCGAATCAATCCTTCAGTATGTGATACGGACTCATGAAGCTGTCATCTTTAATGATGCGACTCGTGACGGTAATTTTACTAATGATCCCTATATTCAACACCACCAGACTCAATCAGTCTTTTGTTTACCCTTGCTCAATCAAAGCAAGCTCATCGGTATATTGTATTTAGAAAATCAATTGGCAACTGGGGCATTTACACCGGAGCGATCGCAAATTCTAAGTCTACTTTCTACGCAGGCAGCGATCGCGATCGAAAATGCCAAACTCTACTTAAAGCTCCGCGCGAGCGAAAGTCAGATGGCTCAATTTTTAGAAGCGATTCCCGTAGGAATTGCCGCCATTGATGCGACGGGTCGCCCTTACTATGCCAATCAACAGGGCATTCATCTCATGGGCAAAGGGATTGATCCTGCCGTACCGCCGGAGCAAATCGCAGAGTCTTATCAATTTTATGTGACAGGAACGGATCAAATCTACCCTACTGAAAAAATGCCAATCATCCGGGCGTTGAGCGGCGAACGCACTACGATTGATGACGTAGAAATTCGCCAAAATAACCAAACGATCCCTGTTGAGGTGTGGGGCACTCCCGTCTTTGACGAACAGGGCAATGTAGTTTATGCGATCGCCGCCTTTCAAGACATCACAGAGCGGAAACAAGCAGAACAGTTCTTAGCGAATTACAACCGCACTTTAGAGCAACAGGTCGCTCAAAGGACAGCGGCGTTACAGCAAAGCGAAGCCGCACTGCGTCATCAAGAACAGGAATTACGGCTGATCGCCGACGCACTACCAGTATTGATTAGCTATGTAGATGCCAATCGTTGCTATCAATTTATCAACCTTACCTATGAGATTTGGTTTAAGCGTAGTCGTGATGAAATTTTAGGCAAGCCTGTTCATGCGCTTTTAGGTGAGATGGTTTATCAACGAGTTGAACCGTACATTAATCAAGTGTTTGAAGGGCAAACTGTATCCCTGGAGGCAGAAATCCCTTTTCCGCCTGGTAAACGGTGCATCAGTGCGACCTTGATTCCTGATTTCGATGACAATGCTCAAGTGAGAGGCTTCTACAGTCTCATCACAGATATTAGCGATCGCAAACGAGCCGAACACGCCTCAATTCTGGAAGAACGCAATCGGATGGCGCGAGAAATTCATGATACACTAGCTCAATCCTTCACGGGTATTCTGCTTCAAGTTGGAGCAGCAACACAAGTGCTGGCGGATGACCAGAAAGCAACCCAAGTACATCTGGAAATGATTGATGAACTAGCACGCGCTGGACTAGCAGGGGCACGGCGATCCGTATCAGCACTCCGTCCCCAGCTACTAGAAGAAGGTAATTTAGAAAGTGCCCTGCATCGTATAGTGACTCAAATGCGAGCAACGACCGAGACGGCTTTGATTTGTGAAACTCAGGGTACAGCCTATTCTTTACCAACCGAAGTGGAGAATAACTTACTCAGAATTGGGCAGGAAGCATTAACAAATGCAATTAAATACGCAAGTGCTGGCGAAATTCTGGTTGAGTTGGTGTACAACGAGACAGAGTGTATCTTACAGATAAAAGACAATGGCAGGGGCTTTGGAGTGGGTAGCATTCCTTTGAGTAGTGGGTTTGGCTTATTAGGAATGAGCGAACGGGCAGAGCGCATTGGCGCACAACTATTGATTCAAAGCCAACCGGGACAGGGAACAGAAATTATTGTCACCATCAATCGAGAGTGAGAATTATATGAGTCAATCCACTAAGATTAGGGTGCTAATTGTTGATGACCATGCCATAGTCAGAAAGGGTCTAGTAACCATTATTAACCGCGATCCAGAAATGACAGCGATCGCTCAAGCTGAAGATGGGCAGCAGGCGATCGCCGCGTTTCGAGAATACCAACCTGATGTCACACTAATGGATTTATGAATGCCCAAAATGGGAGGTGTTGAGGCCATTATGGCGATTTGTGCTGAATTTAAGCAGGCTCGAATCGCGGTACTCACAACCTACGATGGCGATGAAGATATCTATCGCGGTTTACAGGCGGGCGCTCAAGGCTATCTGCTTAAGGATGCTAAACCTGGCGAGCTTTTGAATGCGATTCGCGCCATTCATAATGGTCAGAAATACATTCCGCCAGAAGTGGGCGCAAAATTATTGCAGCGAATGAGCAATCCAGAACTGAGTGAACGAGAGTTGGAAGTGCTGCGTTTGATGGCACAAGGAATGGGTAATCAAGAAATTGGGACTGCTTTGATTATTGGTGAAAGTACCGTCAAATCGCATATAAATCGGATTTTGAGCAAACTAGGAGTGAGCGATCGCACACAAGCTGTGATTACTGCTGTAAAGCGTGGGATCGTCAGTCTGTAAGTGGGGAAAAAGAAGGTGCAGGGGGCAGGGGGAATGTTCCTTCTCAAGAGCCGTGGAATTGTAGGTTGAACATGGGTATAGCCCCGTCCTCTTTAGGGCGCTCTTACTAGGGCAAAGTCTGAGCTTCCGTTTCAGTTTTCCCCCTTGCTCCCAGCAAGAACTGCTCCCCTGCCTCTTATGATCTTTTCCCCAATAGAATTGGCTTTATACCAAATTATTGTGAAGCTGCATGAAACCTGTGGAGGCTAAAACGATTTCCCTGTAAGGATTTTACTCTGATTATTCTATGCAACTTCATACAAAATTGGTATTAGACTCCAACTAAAGTTGGAGACAACCTTCCACTAGAAGCTGGACGAGTTCATCCATCACTCGATTGTATAAAAATGTCAACCCAGAGTGGACGACAAGAGAGGGTCAATTGTCTATATTGAATCCATAGCAATGTTAGCGCAGTTGGGTTGTAAGGCTTAAATTTGCTTAATACAAACCGAAACATGACTTCCGACCGTAATAATTGTTCTTTATTTGTTCTGCCTTCAACCCAGGATCATATTCAAGGTGTACTGAATGCTGCTGTAGTATTCGTCATGTATGGAGATTATGAATGTTTTCAAAGTGCCAACGTCTATCGATTGATTAAAGTTGCCGGGCAGCAATTGAAGGCTTCGTTTGGAGAAAAAAATTTAGGTTTTATCTTCCGTCATTTTCCTCAAGTACAGATTCATCTACATGCTCAACGGGCAGCGGAAGCTGCGGAAGCCGCAGCGGCTCAAGGGCAGTTTTGGCAAATGCATGAGATGCTGTTTATCCATCAACAGGAGTTGGGAAATGGCTATCTAGTCGAGTATGCCAATCGTTTAGGACTTGATATTTCTCAATTTTTGCAGGATTTATCCAGGGGAACGTATGTCGATCGGATCAATGCGGATATCGAAGGTGGACTGCGAAGTGGAGTGGAGGCTGCACCCGCTTTGTTTATTAATGGAATTCGCTATCTTGATCGCTGGACTGTTGAGCAGATAATGGCAGCTATTGTTGCTGCAAATGATTAAGGTTTTTGATGCTTATCCCAACAAGTATTTCATAACTTCTATACGGACGACAAGAATCAGAGATTTCAGCAATTTAGCAAGAATACAGAGGCGATCGCCATGATAGTTTTTACATGGAAAAAAGTTCAAGGATTTTGGATTTTGGAATTGGTTTTTCGGTTCAAGCCCCGTCCCTGGTGTACGGAACAAATCTAAAATTGTCAATTCTTCAATCCCCAAGTTGCATCGCTTTATGGGTGCAGTTAATCTAAAATCCAAAATCTAAAATTGTTTGACTCTAGGAGATCCGATCATGCCGACTCAAAATACAAGTATCACTGAAGTCGATGGCAGTCAACCCTTACTGCATCAACATGGATATGAAATTCAGCAGTATGGGACTCTTCGTAATTTGCCAATTGTTCTCAATCCCACTGCCCGCAGTGAAAGTTGTGTTTTAGTCAATCAAATTTTGGCAGATACGATTATTCTTTATCACCTTTACAAGAAACATCACTGGTTGATGCGCGGACATACGTTTTATCAACTGCATCTGTTGCTTGACAAACACGCCAGCGAACAAATTGAGTTAATTGATGCACTGGGTGAACGAGTACAAACCCTGGGAGGCGTGGCGATCGCTGACCCACGTCATGTAGCAGAAGTTACTAAGATTAAGCGTCCGCCCAATGGCGTTGAGGAAGTACCTGTGATGTTGTCGCGGTTACTGGAAGCCCACGAGTTAATAATTGGGGAATTGAGAGTAGCGATCGATAAAACAGCAGCAAATCAAGATAGTGGCACTAATGATTTGTTAGTGAGCCAAGTCCTGCGAACCAATGAGACGCAAGTTTGGTTTCTGGCAGAACATTTGGTGGATACACCATTGGTACGCAGTTAAATTCAGCAGATCAGGTGTTGTAAATCCAATAACTAACAGTATTTCAGCGATCGCTCTTTAAATCAGTTCATTCTTGACTCCTATTTATCCATTGTAGATAACAGAGGAAGAGAACTTTATGACTAATTATGACTACATTGTAATCGGTGCAGGGTCAGCAGGCTGCGTAGTCGCCAATCGTCTCACAGAAGACCCAGAAATCACTGTACTGTTGCTCGAAGCGGGCAATCCAGCGACGAAACCGGAAATCCAAATCCCAGCAGAATGTGTCAATCTAATTGGCACTGAAGTGGACTGGGGCTATTTCTCCGAACCAGAACCGGATCTGAACAACCGCAAGATCCTTTGTTCCCGTGGCAAAGTCGTAGGGGGCAGCAGTTCGATTAACTTCATGATCTATATTCGAGGCAGCCATCACGATTACGACCATTGGCAGGAATTAGGAAATCTCGGTTGGAGCTATCAGGATGTCTTACCCTATTTCAAAAAATCCGAACACCAGCAGCGCGGTGTTGATGCTTATCACAGTGTGGATGGAGAGTTGAGCGTAAGCGATCTGATTGCGCCTGCTCCGATTTCTCATCGATTTGTAGAGGCGTGTGTTGCAGCAGGCTATGACTATAACCCTGATTTCAACGCCAAGCAACAGGAAGGAGCAGGACTCTTACAACACACCATCAAGGATGGTAAACGGCACAGTGCTGCGGCTGCTTTCCTTGTGCCCATTGTCGGGCGTTCTAATTTGACCCTTACAACTGGGGTGTTGGTAACTCGATTATTGTTGGAGGGTACTCGCGCGGTTGGCGTAGAATATCTGCATGAGGGAATGCTGCACCAAATTAGAGTCAATAAAGAAGTGATTTTAAGTGCGGGTGCATTCGATTCGCCTAAGCTTCTAATGCTATCCGGGATTGGCAATGCCTCACAGTTACAGGCATTGGGGATTTCTGTTGTATTAGATTTGCAGGGAGTGGGTCAAAACCTGCAAGATCACATTCTGGTTCCTGTGGTCTATCAGTCAATTCAGGATCTACACTTTGCTAGCACGAGTAGTATCGGAGAAGCTGGACTGTACTTACATAGCGAAGGCAACTCAGAGATTGCACCTGATTTACAGTTTTTCTTCGCTCCTGTCCAGTTCTTGCCGCTTGGCTATCCTGCTGCTGCTTTTGGGTTCACGGATGTTGTCTCTTTGACCCGTCTGCAAAATCGTGGCAGTGTGAGTTTGCGCTCATCTGATCCGCAAGACACCCCCATGATTCAGATGAACTATTTGCAAAGTGAAGCCGATGTGCAAAAGTTAGTCGCTGCAATTAAACTAGCACGCCAATTGTTTCACATGAGTCATTTTGATGAATTTCGAGGTGAGGAAATTGCTCCAGGTGTTAACGTTCAGAGTGATGAAGCACTCGTTGCTTATATCCGCAACAATTGCAGTACTGTGTGGCATCCGGTTGGCACTTGCAAAATGGGCATTGACTCAATGGCAGTGGTAGACCCTGAACTACGAGTACATGGAATTGAAGGGTTACGGGTTGTAGATGCCTCCATCATGCCCACTATCACGACTGGAAATACGAACGCACCCACCATCATGATTGGTGAGAAGGCAGCAGATTTAATTAAAGCAGGTCGCACAGCACGAAAGGTTCTCAGCAAATCTAACGTCCAAAATCCGGCGTATTCATCTATTTAGAAACGGGCGATCGTCTTTGATCAATCTCAGATTATCATACCTGTTGAGCGTTTATCGGTCGATGTTAGGCAAACAGAACACTCGACCCCTGTAAAGGAATACACAATGGCACTGATTACAACACCATTCGGACGACATTCCACCGCCGCCGAGGTCGTAGAAGGAATTGATCTTTCCGGCAAGCGGGCGATCGTTACGGGAGCCGCATCGGGCATCGGCGCAGAAACGGCGCGAGCGCTGGCTCAAACTGGAGCGATCGTCACCCTAGCTGTGCGTAATACCGATGCTGGAGCGCAAGTCGCGGCTGACATTACGGCTACTACTGGGAACCGGAATATTCATGTTGCTTTGCTTGATTTAAGCGATCGCAACTCAATTGCCAAGTTCATTGCTGCCTGGCGTGAGCCGCTGCACATCCTCGTTAATAATGCAGGGGTAATGGCACTGCCCGAACAGCGCACACCCGAAGGCTGGGAGATGCAATTTGCCACTAACTATCTCGGACACTTTGCCCTAGCACTCGGACTACACGACGCTCTCGCAGCAGAGGGTGCCGCCCGTATCGTATTGGTTAGTTCTAGCGGACACCTGATGTCGCCCATTGTGTTCGATGATATTCACTTCATGTTCCGTCCTTATGATCCGTGGTTAGCGTATGGACAGTCCAAGACTGCAAGCATCCTCTTTGCTGTGGGTGCTACTGCGCGCTGGTTCAAGGATGGCATTACCGCTAATGCCCTGATGCCTGGGGCGATCGCAACCAACCTCCAGCGTAATACGGGCGGTCTTAGAACCCCACCTGAGCGGCAGAAGACAATAGCGCAGGGTGCGGCAACTTCCGTTCTGTTGGCAACCTCTGGGCTACTAAAGGGCGTTGGCGGACGCTATTTCGAGGACTGCAATGAAGCCACTCTTGTCACCAACGGGAACGGCTATATGAGCGGAGTTGCCCCCTACGCCCTGAACCCAGACAATGCCGATCGGCTCTGGAATGAATCGTTGCGCCTGCTCGCTTGAAAAAGAGGCAGGGGAGCAGGGAGCAAGGGGGATAGTAAATATGGGGATTCGACCCCACCTGTAGCTTGCTTACCCGTAGGGGTACGAAAACCACTTGTTAAGAAGTGGGGGACGTAAGAACATGTTCCGCTCCGCTCCACGTCAGGAGTTAGGGGTCATTTCCCCCCGCTCCCTGCCCCCTGCCTCTTCGTTTATGGTTATTAGTTGTCATTAGCAAGCTCATCAGCGTACCGAAGACATCGCAAAGAACAACATGCAAAGAAAAACATTCGGTCTAATTTAGCAACCGTAACTAAGAGCTGATTCATTAATCGGAGTAATCTCATGACACAAACTCTTTGGTTATTTGGCACTCGTGTCACCATCGTCGCGGATCACACGACAACTGGAGGTCAGTATGATCTGATCGAAGGCTACTTCCCACCTGGCGCACAAACTCCTCCCCATCGCCACACGCGCTATTCCGAACAACTCTATGTGCTAGAGGGGGAGTTCACAGTCTGGGCAGGTGAGAACAAAGTGGTGTTAAGCCCTGGGGACAGTTATCTCATTTCTCCAGGCACCCCTCATGTGGTTGCTGTCCTCAGTGATAAGCCAGCCCGTGGTTTAGTCGTTGCCGCCCCCAGTGCCTTTGCTCGGTTGATTGAAGCCACTGGGACAGTGGATGAGAACGAACCAATAGACATGGCGCTGTATAACCGCATTTCTGCCGAAATTGGCGACGAATTGCTAGGTCCTCCTGGAGCGCTATTTACATAATGCTATGAGGTCGCCCATCTTGGCTGGTGAAATTTGATCTGTTGATGTGAACGGTTAGCAAATAGAGCATTGACCAGGCGTATCTAGTCGTTGTGGGAGTTGTCGAGAATGACGCGGAGAGTCAGAAAGTAAATAAAATTCCTCGTGTCTCCGTCTCAACCCAGTCCCTTAACCATCAGATCCACCCGCATCGACCCCGTAAAAAAATGTATGTCACCGATTGCGAGGAGAAGTGCATGAGCCAATACATCACCGTAGAAATACAGGATGGCAGTTTTCAGACCTATGTGGCGTTCCCGGATGTCCTACCAGCACCAACCATCGTTGTCATTCAGGAAATTTTGGGTGTCAATGCGGATATCCGAGACACCTGTCACGAACTTGCTTCGCAAGGCTATATCGCCGTGAGTCCAGACTTATTCTGGCGGCTGGAACCGGGCGTTGATCTGTCAGATCAATCCGAGGCTGAATGGCAAAAGGGCGTTGCTCTTTACACAGCCTTTGACTATGACGCTGGTGTTGCAGACATCGCGGCAACGATAGAAACAGCGCGATCGCTGCCCGGTGCAAACGGAAAAATTGGCTTGTTGGGCTACTGTCTGGGCGGATTGATGACCTTCATCACGACAGCGCGCAAGGGTGCCGATGCCTCTGTCGTCTACTACGGGGGCAACACAGAAAAGTACCTGGACGAAGCAACCGATATCAAGAATCCACTGTTGATACATCTCGGTGAGGAGGATGAGTACATCTCCAAGGAGGCGCAAGCAGCGATTATCGCAGCGCTAAAGGACAACGCGGCGGCTCAAGTGTTCACCTACCCAGGTCGCCGTCATGCGTTTGCCCGACACCGGGGCCAACACTACGACAAGGATGCCGCCGCCTTAGCCAATGGGCGGACTGCCGACTTTTTCCAGTTACACCTCATCTAGAGAGTCTGTTCCCAACAATATTAACGAACACACAGGAGATCACCACATGAACAGGCTCATCCACAGAAATAGTATCCATCTGCTTTTGATCGCTGCACTTTCCCTCGGAATCATTCTCATTACTTCATTAGGAGCCATTATGACTACTGCCAGCGCCCGAGATGACAAACCCACCGTTGTTTTCGTCCACGGCGCGTTCGCCGAATCTTCTAGTTGGAACGGCGTATTGACTAAGTTGATTACAAAAGGGTATCCGGTGGTCGCCGCCGCCAATCCCTTGCGCGGTGTCAAGAGCGACGCGGATTATGTCGCCAGCATCCTTGACGGCATTGAAGGACCCATTGTACTGGTCGGGCACTCCTATGGCGGCTTGGTGATTAGCAATGCGGTCAAGAACAACCAGAATGTGAAGGCGCTGGTTTACGTTGGTGCCTTCGCTCCCGAAGCAGGTGAGACTGCTGCCGCACTCACCGGTCGTTACCCCGGCAGCACGCTCGTACCTACGCTTGCGCCCCCAGTTGCCCTGCCTAACGGCGGCAAAGACCTCTACATCCAGCAGCCCAAGTTCCAAGCGCAGTTTGCCGCAGATGTGTCCATCGCAGACGCAAGGGTGCTGGCTGCCACCCAGCGACCGATTACGGAAGCTGCACTTAACGAAGCATCGGGCGAGCCTGCATGGAAGTCTATTCCGTCCTGGTTCATCTATGGCGAACGCGACTTAAATATTCCAGCGGCGGCGCATGCTTTCCTGGCAGAGCGCGCCAACTCAAAGGAGACGATCGCCGTACAGGGCGCATCTCATGTGGTAATGGTTTCCCATCCAGATGCCGTTGCCACGCTCATCGAACACGCTGCGACCACGAAATAGAGAGGCATTAACATCATGAGTAAACTAGAAGGAAAAATCGCCCTTGTCACGGGTGGCAACAGTGGTATCGGTCTTGCCACAGCCAAACAGTTTGTTGCTGAAGGTGCCTATGTTTACATCACGGGTCGTCGCCAAGTCGAACTGGATGCTGCTGTAGAAGCCATTGGTAAAAATGTTACGGCTGTGCAGAGCGATGTTTCTAATCTGGCAGACCTGGATCGTCTGTTTGCCACCATTAAGCAAGAGCAAGGACACCTCGATATCATCTTCGCTAATGCTGGAGGTGGACAAATTGCCCCACTTGGAGCAATCACTGAGGAACACTTTGACCAAACATTCAACGTAAACGTCAAAGGTTTGCTATTCACCGTACAAAAGGCACTGCCACTTTTGCCAGAGGGCGCTTCTATCATCCTGAATGCTTCGATTACTTCTATAAAAGGTACGCCAGCTTTCAGTGTTTACAGCGCCACCAAAGCCGCCGTGAGATCATTTGCTCGGAATTGGATACTCGACCTCAGAGAACGCAAGATCCGAGTGAATGCCATTAGCCCTGGTGTGGTTCCGACTCCTGGTTACGATCATTTGGGACTAAATGACCAGCAGTTGCAAGAATTCGTGGATAGCCAAGCCAGCGCCATCCCACTGGGACGAGTCGGCAAACCCGATGAGATTGCCAAAGCCGTTGTCTTTCTCGCTTCAGACGATAGCAGCTTTGTGAACGGCATTGAGTTGTTTGTTGATGGCGGGATGGCACAGATTTGAAGTCCAAAAGGAGTTGT
The DNA here is from genome assembly GCF_034932245.1 of Nostoc sp. UHCC 0251. NCBI lineage: Bacteria > Bacillati > Cyanobacteriota > Cyanophyceae > Nostocales > Nostocaceae > Nostoc > Nostoc sp. UHCC 0251. The sequence continues at coordinate 3,239 of NZ_JAYGHD010000376.1, read as the reverse complement.
CGTAAAAAGCCATCATGTCACTTTTATCACTTACAAGGAGTAATTCCATGACGACATATCGCACAGTTTCGATCGATGGTTTAGATATCTTCTACCGTGAAGCGGGTTCCCGTGATAATCCAACGATTCTGTTATTGCACGGCTTTCCAACGTCATCTCACATGTTCCGCAATCTCATACCTGCCCTCGCTGATAAATTCCATCTCGTTGCACCTGATTATCCTGGCTACGGCAACAGTTCGATGCCTACAGTAAATGAGTTTGATTACACGTTTGATCGCTTGGCTGAGATTGTAGAGAAATTCATTGCTGCGATCGCTCTCAAAAAGTATAGCCTTTATGTAATGGATTATGGTGCGCCGATTGGCTATCGGATTGCCGCTAAATATCCAGAGCGCGTGCAATCTCTGATTGTTCAAAATGGCAATGCTTACGAGGAAGGTCTGCGCGAATTCTGGGAACCAATTAAGGCATACTGGCAAGAGCGATCGCCTGAGAATGCTGAAAAGCTCAAATATCTTGTCACCCTGGAAGCGACGAAGTGGCAATATACCAATGGTGTTCGCAATCTAGAAGCGATCAGCCCCGATACCTGGACTATCGATCAACATTTCCTCGATCGCCCTGGCAACGGTGAGATTCAACTGGCATTGCTGTATAGCTATGGTACTAATCCACCGCTCTATCCCCAATGGCAAGAGTATTTCCGCCAGTATCAACCCCCTACCCTGATTGTTTGGGGCAAGAACGACTACATCTTTCCTGCTGACGGTGCTTATCCCTACCAGCGTGACTTGAAAGACGTTGAGTTGCATCTACTCGATACCGGACATTTTGCCCTGGAAGAGGATGGGGATGCGATCGCAAACTATATCGATCAATTTCTCACATCACGACTGCAATCCGTTCTCACCTGATCGGTGGAAATGATGGATTATACCAATTCTCTAAAAAAATAAAAATACCTACCTTTGTAAGGGCTTTTAGTGAAAAATTAAGGAGGATTGGTCATGGCAGCAATCGATACAGCACCGTTAGAAAACAGCCTGGGATTTCTAGCTTTAGGAGCTTATATTCTCACCTTAATGCCTACGAATCTCAGAATCATTTTTCCTCAAACTAAACAAGCGAACCTTCCCAAATGGCTGTTAAAATATCGACGACTTCTCGGTATTCTGGCTTTTTGCTTGGCTTTGCTTCACGGTTTCCTCTTAGCGAAAAAGAGAGACCTGGATTTTTTAGATCCCAATACCTATTGGATTTATATCCAGGGTATATCCACCTTTATAATTTTTACCCTATTGGCAATTACTTCTAATGAGTGGAGTGTCAAAAGACTAAAAAAAAATTGGAAGCGATTACATACCCTGACTTACTTAGCTATGTTCCTGCTCACTTGGCACGTTTGGGACAAAATGTTAGAGCATTGGAGCTATTTAACCCCAATTGGGCTAGTAGGGATTGTCATGACAACCTTTTTATTTCTGATACGACGCTGGATTGAACATCGGAATAAACAACAAAAAGCGAAAGGAAAAGCCTTCTCATCTCAAATTCCAGAAAAAATTACTCTCTAGTACCGCTAGTCTCCAACACCGTTACGCAGTGCGTGCAAGTCAGATTATTCTCCCACTCGCACAAGGAATGTCCTGTTATGAGATCGAAACAAATTACCTGGAATTCTTCAGCACCATTGGCAATCAGCACCCTAACGATCTTGGTTGGTAGTAGCAGTTGTGCTAGCCTATTATCTTCCTTCCGAAACGCTAGTGTTACTACTACCTCTGTTGCAACCATTCAACCCTTACGTTCTCTCCAAGGAAATTCAACTTGGGTTTACGCTCTCGCAATCAGCCCTGATGGACGCTTCCTCACCAGTGGCAGTTACGATAAAAAAATTAAAATTTGGGATCTGCCTAGTAACACCCTACTCTATACTTTAGAAGGACACGGCGATGCAGTGGTAAGCCTTGCCATCAGTCCAGATAGCAAGCTGCTCGCTAGTGGCAGTTGGGATAATCGGATTAAACTCTGGAATTTAGAGACGGGGCAACTGCTTCGTACCCTAGATGGACATACAGATGATGTAGAATCCGTTGCCATCAGCCCCAACGGAAAGTGGTTAGCCAGTGGTAGTGCTGACACAACCATCCGCATCTGGAACGTGCAGACTGGCGTACAAGTTCATCAGTTATCGGATGGATTGTGGGTAAGAACTGTTGCTTTTAGTCCTGATGGGCAGACCTTAGTTAGTGGCAATGAGGGTGGTACACTCAAAATTTGGCGGCTCATGGATGGTGCTGTTCTAAAAACCCTGAATGCTCATTCACAAGCTGTGCGCTCAGTGACTTTTAGTCCTGATGGACGGACTTTAGCGAGTGGCAGTGCTGATCGGACAGTCAAACTCTGGCAAATGCCCACTGGTAAATTGTTGCACTCCCTAATTGGACATGATGGAGTTGTGTGGTCAGTAGCTTTCAGTCCCGATGGCAAGAGATTAGCTAGTGGTAGCAATGATAGCACTATCAAGTTATGGGGGTTGCCTGAAGGCAAACTCTTGGAGAATTTGATCGGGCATGAGCGAGGCGTGCGGTCAGTAGTTTTCAGACCGCATGGAAACATGATAGCCAGCAGCAGTGCCGACAAAACCATTAAACTCTGGTCTCTTCCTAAAGAGTGATACCAATTCGCAATTCGCAATTCGCAATTAAGAAATCTAGCTCGCGTAAGACTTTCCTGATTTCCATCTGTTGCCTCATTTTAGAGAATTGGTGTGACAAGAAACTTTCAGAAACAAGATCAACTATTTCTGATTCTGTTGAACGGTTTGAATTCAAAAGAGTAAACGCATGACCACTCATCGCACAGTATCGATTAATGGTTTAGATATCTTTTATCGTGAAGCTGGTTCTCGCGATCATCCGACGATTCTGCTATTGCACGGCTTTCCAACCTCATCCCAGATGTTCCGTAATTTAATCCCGGTGTTGGCGGATCAATTCCATCTGATTGCACCTGATTATCCTGGTTTTGGCTATAGTTCCATGCCAACTGTGGATGAGTTTGATTATACCTTTGATCGCCTTGCCGAAGTGATGGCAGGCTTTGTCGATGCGATCGGATTAAACCGCTATAGTCTTTACCTGATGGATTATGGCGCTCCCATTGGCTATCGCCTGGCAACGGGAGCATCTCACCTTTGCAAATATAGGTGTAAGTGAGGGAAGATAGTTACACTC
>NZ_JAYGHD010000375.1:0-16111 GCF_034932245.1 Nostoc sp. UHCC 0251 | reverse complement strand
CCCTGCTTCCCCTGCTCCCCCTGCTTCCCCTGCCCCCTCTGCCCCCTCTGCCCCCTCTGCCCCCCCTGCTTCCCCTGCTCCCCCTCCCCGCGTCTTCTTCACTGTAATGACAAAAATTCTTCTCCTGTCGTGGGATGAATGCCTATTGTTTCATCCAAGTCTTCCTTGGTAATGCCTTTACGAATTGCCACACCAAGACTTTGAATGATATCTGCTGCATGTCCACCCACCATATGAGCACCCAAAACTTGCCCAGAGTCGCCATTTAACACTAACTTCATGGTGATTGGCTCATACTGTTCGATTAGCTGATACAACAGTGGTTGGAACTGGGTGCAGTAGCATTGTACAGATTCACCAAATTTTTCCCGTGCTTTCGCCTCTGTCATCCCCACACTAGCCGCTTCTGGACGGCAAAAAACAGCAGTGGGCACATAATCATAATTTAGTTTTTGCGCCTTGTTGCCAAAAACTGTATCGGCAAAGGCAATACCTTCTGCCTTAGCCACTGGAGTCAATTGCACGCGGCTGGTGCAGTCACCCACAGCAAAAATGTTTTCTTGGCTGGTGCGGCTATACTCATCTACTGTAATTGCACCATGTTCGCCAAGTTCAACATAGGCATTTTCCAAACCAAGATTCTTGGTATTTGGAGCGTACCCTGTGGCAACTAAGATGGTATCTGCTGTAATTATTTCTTGCCTCTCACCAGTAATAGTTAGCAAAAAACCCTCATCTGAGAATTTGATTTCTTGAACGGTGCTGTTAGTGAATAGCTTAATTCCGCGTTTACTCAAACCTTGTTGTACCGCAGAGCAAATGTCATCATCAAAGCCCGATAAAATCATCTCACCTTTTTCAATCACCGTCACTTTGCAGCCGAAAGCGTGCATCATGCTGGAAAATTCTACGCCAATGTAGCCGCCGCCAATAATTGCCAAACGTTTCGGTAGATAGGGTAGATGAAACATCTCGCGGGATGTGATGGCGTATTCTATACCTGGGATTTTGGGCTTGATGGGTTGCCCTCCCACAGCAATTAAAATTTTGTCTGCTGTAACTTTACGTCCATTGATATTGATAGTATGGGTATCGATGAAAGTGGCATATTCAGAAATTAGTTCAATTCCAGCTTTTTGCAATTGCTGAAAATAAGACTGGTTAAGGCTGTCAATATGCTGATGTACTGACTTAATAAATAATGTCCAGTCAAAGTATGTTTGACAGTCACTCCACCCATATCTGTGCGCTATTTGATTTTGCAGGGCGAAGTCAGCGGCGTAGACAATCAGTTTTTTAGGAACGCAACCGCGATTTACACAAGTCCCACCGACGGATTCTCGTTCGGCAATAGCGACACGTACACCGTAACTAGCTGCTTTTTTAGCTGCTGCCAATCCCCCAGGCCCAGCACCAATGACAAACAAATCGTAATCAAATGTCATAAAAATCTGTTCCTTTTTCACTTTTTGGAAAGCAGAGCTATTTCATCCCTTATAATTATTCAGATAAAACTTAATCTACTGTCTCTGGGTGGACAATTTGGGATGAAACCAGGCTGATATGTAGTAGATTGCCGCATTAATCACAATTACATCCAAAAGGAACAGCGTAGGCATCGCTCGATTAATACTAATTAATATTACATATTATTGACAAAAGGCATCTTAATTTATAGCACAAGAGTTAAAATTTGCGTAGGCGTAGCCCGTCGTAGACATCGCTTCCACCGGAACCTAGCCCATCGTCTAGTTTAGGCGGGTATGCGATCGCATTTGTATGCAGCAGCCATCTTGTAGAAAAACTGTAGAACCATGCACATGATTACGGTGAATCCAGCAAAATTTGCATCTTCTGTGAATCCTGCGTCATTCCCAAGTGCTTAAAACTATTAATAGTACAGGTCGGCGGAAATAAACCTACCAGTTTCATTACAGCTGAAGAGCCTATAATTAAAGCTTTTTGACTTTTGACCCTTCTCTGCGAGACGCTACGCGTTAAGCGTAGCTATGCCGCAGGCTTTACGACTGCGCTCAGGGTAAAGGTTGAGTGAAGCCGTTGGCGCAGCCTCTCGCAGAGAAGCCTTGATTTTTGACTTCCGCCTTGCGGTACTAGCCTAGCCAGCACATAACCCTTCCTGGCACTCAGGGCCACGAGCAATATGCGTATCATAAAAGACTTTTACCGCTGTAGAGTCGTAACGGTTAAGCTTCTGCAAGTAATTCCAAGCGGTGAGTGCAATTGCTGTGTCGAGGTTCAACCGTGGTGTTAGGATAACACGTGCGTTAAAGTTGCTCAAAGATCGCGCCTGCTGCCGTAGCTGGGACAACTTTTGATCTTTAATTTTCTTAGGATTGTAGCTAATAATCACCCCACCGTGCTCCAAATTATGGACTAAAAAACCATCGGCGGGTGGATCTTTGTATATACCCCACGCTGCTGGGTAGGGGTAGTGCGGCCCGGAGGTTGGTGGATTTGAGTTATAGGTGATTGAAGTACCTACTTCCACATGTTGTTGCCCCAAATCTGGGAAACGGATTCCTGGTAGTATTGTGCCAGGGTACAGCCCTGGCAACGGTGATTCAGGTGTTATTACTAAAAAGGGTTCGATTAAGCCCTTCCATTCTCGTATGTAATTCATCATTGAATTAGAAGTTGATGCGGTACTCGGTTGTGAAGAAGATTCCTGAGAAATCCCAGGCATATTTCCGAATACTAAAGTTATAGCGATCGTGCAGATCAAGCAGAGTGCCAATAAACCTGATTTAGCAAGTTTAATGTTCATATAATTAAATCAAATTGTAGATGTACTACTAGAATAACGTTCGGGTTGTGTTGCAAAAACTTTGATAAGAAACATTGATATTTGAACTATGCGTACAACATATTTCTATTACCTCGATATATGAATTTTTTGTATTTATTTATCTTTACAAAATTTGATTTTTTCCCTTCAAAAACCGCCCTTATAACCGTTTGGCAAAGCTATATGAAGCTCTGTAACAATATAAAATAAATGACTCTTGTTTCCGATAAATAAGCAAAATTTAGCTGTAGAGCATTAAAACAAACTTGCTTCCGTTACAAGTTATAATGGGAGCAGTTGCTGTAGAAAAGCCAGGTCATTAGTTCATCCAATTGGAAGTCAAAGCGGTAAACCAACAGTTGAACTACTTTTGAACTAAAGATGAGCTTACAAGCTGATACTGCTCTAGCACTCTAGATATATGAATAGTCAATCTCGGTCATCTATGACGAACAAAACTTTGACAAATTATTAACATTTGTTGAACAGTGTTAATTCGCTGTCTTAAATTTAACCAGTAAGATATTGTTTAATTAATTATTGGGTAGTTGAATAATTGATAAGCGATCGCTATCTTCTTTTTTGTCGAATGTTTGCGTTGTACTTATCAAAAATTACGCTAAATTTAATATGGCTAAGTTATATTACATTCTGTTGCCAGACAAGTATCTTGTTTATTCTACGGTGTTTGCGTAGGCGTAGCCCGTCGTAGACATCGCTTAGTTTTAGTAAGTATGCGATCGCACCTTTATGCAGCAGCCATCCTGTAGAAAAACTGGAGATCCTTTAGTTTGCAAATGATTACAGTAAATCAAGAAAAATTTGCATATCCTGTGCATCTTGTGTCATCCCTAATTGCTTAAAACCATTAATAGCCTTAGTTGACCATTCCTGAGCCTTCTCTACGCTTCCCCACTTTTTCTCCCAACGGGCAAAAGAACGTTGATAGCGAGCTAAACGCCGCTTGTTGTGAGTCATTTCAGCAACAGTGAATCCTTGAATTAATAACTTTTGAGCTTCTTCGCGATCGCCTTGTTCAATTGCAAGATCAGCCAGCCAATTGCTAGCAGAATTGATCACCCGATGCCAACTAATGTTTTCTGCACTTCTCATCACCTCTTGAAATAGCTGCTTTGCTAAAAGATATTCACCTTCTAAATAAAAGATTTCAGCCTGATGGTAAAGAACGGGAATAAAATAGCGGATATGCTGTCGCTCTTCAAGATTCGCCTCGATCACCAATTTTTCTTCTACCGTCAGCCAGTGGCGTGCATCTTGATAATCCTTTTGTCTAATTTTTAGCCTAGCCATACTTTCGGCTAAGTCAGCCTGAACGCACAAATCCGCATGGTCACGCAAAATCCATGTCCGCTGCAAAATTTCGTCTGCTTCTTTCAGACTCGCAGAAGAACACTCTCGAATTAGTAACCAGCTTTTGCGGACGATAATTTTTACAAAAGAAGACCATTCCCCACGGCGTTCTGATTGTTCAATGAGCCATTGCAGCCAATCTAGGCGATCGTCCCAGTAGGCGTAGACATTTGCATAATGGATCAAGAGCATCCATAAATCTCTAACTGCTTCATAGCGGTCTTGGTCTTTACACCAATAAAGTACTGTCCGCAGATTTGCTTCTTCTGGCTCTAACTTATTGTAGTGTATCCACTTTTCCCAATCTTCACCGGCATAACTGTGGGCAAAATCCAAATACCATTTAACCCACCTATTACGTGCTTCCTTCTCAAAATCTGGGTAAGCAGCCAATTCTGCTAAAGCGTACTCACGAGTCAGAGAAAGCATTTCAAACCGCTTAGTCTCTGGGTTTAGATTCACCAAGGAAAGTTGCTGCAAACGTGCCAAGCCATTATTTACAGCATCAGGAGCGGTTGTTAGTCCAGCAACCTCAGCCACAGCAGCGAGTATGGGAGAGTCAGGAAAAATCGCCAGTGACATCAGTAACTTGTGGGGCGACTGTCCCTTGATTCCTTGCACTGATTGCTCGAAACAAAAACAAGCTACATCATCTGTAGCCGAGGTTAATCGATCCAATACTGAGTTTAAAGAGTAGCCACTAGATACTTGACCGATCGCATACACAATCGCGAGAGGGATTCCACCAGTGTTTTTGTAGAGGAGCTTTGATTCCTCATCGTTGAGGGCTATACCTTTTTCTTCAGCTTGTTGTCGAATCAGCTGCAAACCATCATCTAAGGGCAAGTTTCGTAGACGAATCGGTAGCAAGGCAATTTGCTCACGGGTAGTAATTACCACTTTGACGCAAATGGGCAGATTATATAAAAACTCAATAACCTCATCTCTGTCTTCTATAGTCTCCATATTATCCACAATCAACAGTGTTCTTTGTCTCGATAGGCTTTGGCGCACACGGTCAAATTGGTCATTGGCAGGAGATTGAATAATTGTAGGATCGTCTAAAGCATTGGCAATTTCCCGAAAGATATCGCGCAGGTTACGCTGTCCCTGTTGCCGCCGCAATATACTATTGTTGGGAATAAGTTCTTGTTGTTTGGCTGAAGTGAAAATAATCGCCTCAAATTTTGGTGCATCAGAAAAGTTTTCATTACTGGCTTTTAAGCATAGGTAAGCAGCTGCTAACACCAACGCCGTTTTACCCACACCACCAATACCATGCACCGTGATGATATGAGCGCCATGATCCGGGGAAAGGCGTTTTAGTAGCTTATTCATATCCGGTTCCCGGCCAATAAATTGCGTGTAAGTTGGTGCTGGTAAATTGTGGGGAATGGAGCGGCTTTTGATCGTGGATACCACAGAATTTTTGCGATACCCATGTTTTTCTAGAATGTGGACAAGATTGCTGGACTTGACAGTGTTATTTGGTTCTCCTGTCAAAATTTCAATGTCCCGATAGATATTGCTTAACCCTGCTCTGACAACAGAATTGTCCTTGTGTAAATCTTGACCAATCTTTTTCAAGCTACACCCGCAGAGTAACCCAAGTAACAGGTCTTTCCTGGTACTTTGTCTATAACGTTTTTGAAGCATAGACTCTAAGTCAGTCAGTAGTCGGTTTATCTCCCAGCCCTGCAAAATCTTGCTATTCCAACTTTTAGGTAAATTCCAAGGTTCTGACTGACCTGACATAAATATCACCTAATAAATTTGTCATCAATGTGGCATTAATAACAACATTTTAACGAACAGGGGTTTGATAAATCACTAACATTTTTTTAACAATGTTAATTCCTGCCTGAAGTTTAATCAGTAAGCTAATTTATAAGTCTATTTTTTTCTCTAGTTGTTTAGAGGCTAGAGGCTCTCGACATACTACTTCTAAGCTCTAAAAATAGGCCCGGTTATTTTTTTCATAAATTACTCAATAAAACTATGACAAAGAAACCATTTAGTTTCCTAAATCTCTTGTTTGGGCTAAAACAATCCCGGCGTTATTTCCCAGAAGAAAGACAAGTCTGTGTATTCAATAAACGTCCCATATTATACCGAGACTTTTCGCCAAACTCTGCACAAGAATCAATTAATGAACTACAAGAACGACTGCAAGCTCAGGGTTTTCTCTCAACTCTTAGTGGTAAATTTGACTTAGAAACAGAAGAGGCTGTAATAAAATTTCAGAAAGCCAATAATCTTCAGGTGGATGGAGTAGTCGGGCCACTAAGTTGGGCTTGCCTTTTCTACCCAAGGCTTTACCGGAATCAGAAAAGTATGTCGCCAAAATTACAGAATGCTATTAAGGAACTGCAAACTATCCTTAATGAAGAAGGATTTTTCAAAAAAGAACCTGATGGATATTTTAGTAGGGAAACTGAAAGAGGCGTTAAACGTTTTCAAAGAACTTATGGACTGAAAGATGATGGCGTAGTTGGGGCTGCAACTTGGGCTGTATTAATGGGAATGCGACAAAAAATAGATAACAAAAGCTTTCTCCAGTTAGTTTATTTTCTATCGCCCCAATCCTGGTTTTTTTGTGAGCAGCTTTTAATGATCTCTTTCATTCTACTGGGTATTTATTGTAGCCCCATACCAGTAGCAAATGAACTGAAATGGAATATAGCCTTAGCAACTGCCTATGGACTCACCTGTATAGTGCCTTTTCTCTTGGAGTGTTTACCGCTGAAGCCCTCGAAGCACTCAAGTTTACCGCTTTTAGAATATGCTCCTTATGTGTTAACTGGTATCTTTTGGAAACCAATTATCGGTTTTTTGGGGACATTATTTAATTAACATTGAGTGGGTGAATAGATGATGAGCGATCGCTATGTTATTCTGTATCAAAAAAACTTGCGATGTCTACGATGGTCACTGAGCTTGTCGAAGTGCGGGCTGCGCCTACGCACATAGAAGACACCCTACTCTTACCCATCGCTGAAATAGAAAAACGACCATTCAAAAATTAAATCGCCTTCTTCTTTGCGTGAGGAGAAAATCAAAAACAAAGGCGGGTGCGGGGATTGAACCCGCTAATCCCCACAATGGTGGAGACGTAACCGATAACCTTAAATTCTCCGGCCCCGAAAGGCAAGTTGCGAACAAGGATAACCCGCCATGAAGCATGAAGGATAAAGTGTTTCATCCTTTACCCTTCAGCAATATCTACAATTCACCCGTAGCTAGCATCTGGATGATCCGAGGCGTACCTGGGTCGAACCCTGCTAAATCCCAAGACAGCAAATCTTCAGGATCTACCAAAGTAATTTGGTAAGGTGTCAAGGTGATATACACCGCCTTGACGTTGGGATTTACCTTTTTGCGGTACTCCTTCAGTGCTTGACTTGGATGTTTATACCCAGCCCAGCTTTCCGAGTCAGTCCAAAAGCAGACTACATCTGCTTTAAACTTATTCTTAATCATCCAGTCGTAAGCTACAGATGCATCCGTTCCACCAAAGTTTTGGTTGCTAGCTTTGCGAACCGCAGAACTAAAACTATCTTTGGCGGTGATACCTAATTCCCGGAATTCGGTAGCAAAGCCGCGAATCATGTAGTTTTTCTCTGCTTTTGCTGTCACCAGTGCCATTGTGGTGGCAATTTCACAACAAGTTAGCCCCATATCTGCAACCAAGCTACCCATAGAACCAGAAACATCTACGGCGTGCATGAACACTTTACCTGTGGGTTGCACAACATCAAAAGACAGTTCAACCGCCTTTTCTAATATGTCTACAATCCGAGGAACTGGATTCCAAGTTTTCTTACTGCGTCCTAATGTTCCACCAGATTCATAAGTCTTGAGTGCTTTCAAAACATCAATCGGATGGATGCGACCTTTACGCAAATGTTCTCTGCGATTAAGAACTGCTTCCACTTGGAGCAAATTAGCGCTTTCATCGGCTCGTAATACACCCAGTTCAGTTAAAGAACCTAAGTTACGTAACATTGCACCTATTGGCATTTCCTGAAATAGCAGCTGCCAAGCAAGCTTGTCCATTTTGCCTACTGGTGCAGCCATTTCGTGAGTTAAACGTCCTTGGGAAATAGCTTCATGGGTTTGGGTAGGATTCTGCTTTAGCCACTCATACCACCAAATCTGCGCCAATGCCTCTGAGGGAATATCTGCTGGCAATTCTTCCCAGCCTCTAACTACCCATTCAAATAGTTGACGGTGATTTTCTGTAGGCGGTTTGACATGGAACAACCGCAAGGCATCTCGGTGGGAAAAGCCTTGACGCTGTTGATATTTCAACAGTTGATAAGCTAAACCCTTGACATCTTCCCTTGAAAGCCAAGTTTTACCAGCTTCCCGCACTACTTTGCCAAATCCCCGCAGAGATTTGGTGTAGTTCAACCATTCGTAGAAGTGGCTACCGGTACGGACAACTTGCGGGAAGATTTCACCAAATGCCTGTTTTGCTTCTGCTGCTTCACCCATCGATAGCAACACTAAAGCCAAGATAGGGGCACTGTTATTGATGGCGCGTCCATCGCTAGCATATAGAATTTCTTCCGCTACACGGCCGGGATTTTCAGCAACAGCAAGTCTTACAACTGTCACAAAATCCTCAGTTAATTCCTGTTTACCAGCGTAGTAAGTGCTTTTTGCTGTGCCAACTAAAAGACAACGCCGCAGCATTTTCCAAATGCCGGCATCAAACATAAAGCCACCGGAACGTCCCTGAATCATTTCTGCTTCTCGTCCGGGGATAGGTTGATTTTGGGGTGTAGTTGTCTTTTTTTTAGTGAAAAAATTGTAATTCATGGTTTCATCTCCCGGCCCTTGCGGGCAAAAATGAAAGGTGGCGGAGCGGGATTTGAACCCGCGACCTCTCGAACCCTAATCGATAACCCTAATTCGTCGGCCTTTGCAGGCAAGGGGTGAACAAGGATGTTTAGCGCTCTACCAAACTGAGCTACCCACCACATGAAAATTTAAAATTCAAAATTCAAAATTCAGGAATAGATTTGGTGTAGTGGAGCGGGAATTGAACCCGCGACCTCCCGCTTGGCAGGCGATAACCCTCAATTCTTCGGCCTTTTCAGGCAAGGGTTGAATAAGGATGTTTAGGCGCTCTAACCACTGAGCTACCCACCACATGAAAATTCAAAATTCAGCACTCTATTTGCTGTAGCGAAGTAGGATTTTTACCTACACTTCCAGAAGTTTGATCAAGGGTGTTTTTGTTATATGCGATAACCCTCGATACGTCGGCCCTTTCGGGCAAGGTGGGCGCTCTGCCATTTGAGCTATCCGCTACTGGTGAAAGCTAACTCCCTCATGAAAGTTGACTTGTATTATTAATGTAGTATATGTAGTATTTATTGTCAAGAGGGTGGCAAGCTAATTTATAGAGTTGTTAGTTGAGTTAAAAATACTTTCATTTTCTCTGCTAAAAAACTTTTGCGCGTAGTTTACCGCCGTAGGCATCGCAGACCAAACCCTATAACACCTACTGAAAAAAGCTTTTGCCGGCAAATTTGCCGCAACTTTGCCAAAAGATACAAAAAAGTGTCCTAATTTTTGCCAATATAATAATATTATTTCCCAAAATTCACTTGGCAAAAATCGGCATGAGTGAGAAACCCATAGAAGATAACGGCAAGGCTTTTCTCGTTCTACTTTTGCCCATCTCGTTTTTGATTATTTTCCTGGTTGCCACATGGAGAATTTTACTAGCGCTAATTGTGCTGGTAATCGGCTTCAAGCTTTGGCAGGAATATCAATGGCAACAGTGGACTCATCGAGTTAACCCCATTTTTCATCAGTTAGTTCGCGAAAATCAAGGCAGACTTACGCCAATGGACTTGGCAATCAAGGGCAATTTTCCTGGAACAACGGCAAAACGCTACTTGGATGGTAAAGCCTCGGAATTTGGCGCTAGTATAGTGAACTCCGAAGAGGCGGGGCAGTCTTATTACTTTATAACTGCCAGCATTCTCGGCAATATTCTTGATAGTAGTGAGCCTGTTAAAGAACTTCCTACTCAACCAGTTACTAAAACAGCGCGATCGCTCCTAGCACCACCACCAATCCCACAGGAGGAAGAACCAGAAACTGAATCACTACCACAGCCAACCCATGAGTCAGCTAGACAATCGCTGGAAAAACAGTTAATTTTTGGCTCTCTGATCCAATCTGAACTTGCTAAACGGCTAAATGTCTATTCCAGCACAGTTTATAAACGGCGAAATGATCCAGAGTTTCCAGAGTGGAGTCGCAGCAAAGACCCTGATGGTATTGCCTGGACATACTCGGAAAAAACTAAGGAGTTTTTCCCAGTGGAGGAAGAAGGTTAAATAATTCATAATTCATAATTCATAATTCATAATTAGAATTTTTGAATTCTAAACCTACAGCTTCGTTGATGGAATTTAATCCGCTTTGTTCTAGTAGGACAAGTAAACCTGCTAGGATTCGGCGTACCATCAGTGGGCCTTCATAAATCCAGCCTGTATAAACCTGGATCAAACTAGCACCAGCAGTAATTTTTTCCCAAGCATCTTCAGGAGAAAAGATGCCACCAACGCCAATAATCGGGATTTGTCCTTGGGTTTGCTGCCAAATAAAACGAATTACCTCAGTGGAGCGATCGCGCAATGGTTCACCGCTAATTCCGCCAGCTTCTTCCTGGGGTGATTTGCCAGTTTGGTCAATTACCTGAGTTTTTAGTCCATCACGGCTGATGGTGGTGTTAGTGGCAATAATTCCTGCCAATTGGTAGGTTTTAGCAAGAGTTATGATGTCAGCGATCGCTTCCCATTCTAAATCTGGCGCTATCTTGACAAAAATTGATTTTTGTGCAGTATTTTCTTGTTGTAATAAATCTAAGATGGCACTGAGCATAGAAGCATCTTGGAGCGATCGCAACCCCGGTGTATTGGGAGAAGAGACATTAACAACAAAATAGTCTCCTAAATCCTTGAGTAAGCGAAAACTATCGAGATAATCCTGTGCGGCTGCTTCTAGGGGAGTCACCTTAGATTTACCCAAATTTATCCCTATGGGTATTGACTGGATTAACTTCTGCTTTTCCTGTGCCAAACGTGCCGCCATTACTGCTGCACCACTGTTATTAAAGCCCATCCGATTGAGAGCAGCTTTATCCAACGGTAGGCGAAACAAACGGGGAGGCGGATTTCCGGGCTGTGCGTGAAAAGTTACAGTTCCTAGTTCTGCAAAGCCAAAACCCAAATTAGACCAAATGCCCGCAGCGACTCCATCCTTGTCGAAGCCAGCTGCTAACCCTACGGGGTTGGGAAAGTTTAGCCCAAACAAATTTTGTTCTAAACGTGAATCGTACAGGCATAAAGACTTCTTTAAGCGTTGGTTTACCCAACTAGAAGGCGTTTGCGATAGCCAATTAAAACTGCGAATCGTCTGCTGATGTAACCACTCCGGGTCTGTTTTTACCACATTGAACAAAAGCGGACTAATTGCAAATTTATAAATATCCATTAGCTTTTATAAAGAATAACTCAAAAATCAGAAGTCAGAATTCACTCTGAAATTATGTACAAATGGGCAATGAGTATTGGTCACGAAGAAGGGTATAGGGGGTAGGGTTTAGGGTGTAGTAAAGACAGCATTGATCGGGGCTTGTACCCCTACCAATGCAATCGTCTTCAAACGACGGGGCTTGTACGCAAGAGGTTGTTGGGGCGGGATCTTCCCCTACACCCCACACCCCACACCCTACACCCGCCCCAACGGGGCTTGGTCAAAACCTTACCCAGAAGCAAAATCAGGATGATTACAGTTCAGGTAGAACAGGAAGTAACTCAGCAGGATCGGATGACCCTTATCCAAATGATTCGCCAGTTCAATCAAAATTTTTTTCCGTTGTCAGAGTGGCAACCTGTAGCAGTTTTTGCACGAGATGAATCAGGCTTGATTGTTGGTGGAGTTCTGGGCGAAATCGGTTGCGATTGGCTTTATATCAGAGTCTTAGTTGTTCAAGAAGGCTTACGTGGCAAAGGGATTGGCAGCAATATCCTTAAAGTTGCTGAAAAAGAAGGTCAAAAGCAAAACTGTGTAGGGGTTCATCTTGAGACATTAGACTTTCAAGCTAAGGAATTTTATGAATCTCAAGGCTACACTGTATTTGGTTTTCAAGAAAATTACCCACTTGGACATAAAAGATACTTCATGCAAAAGTTATTTTATTTTAGTTAAACATTCAGAAGGCAGCGATTTTAAGTTGTATAGTTCAAATCGCTAGAAAGACGCAAAGATGCGGAATGCAATTTGAATGACTATTAGCTTAATTTCTTATTAACCTGTCCAGATTCAATCTTAAACACTTGTGGCAATATTACTCAGGGTGCTTTTTTGGGCATCTTATATATTACAAGTTATGTTAACCAATAAATCAGATGGGGCAGCCACAAAAACCTATAGCCGCCGAACAGCAGATCCTCTCTTTAGGGCGCGTCCTCCAGAGCCTCAGAGAAGAAGATGATGTTGACGTTCTGATTGAAACTACTATTTCTTATCTTAAAGAACAGTTTGACTACAAACTGATTTGGATTGCTCTTTACGATCGCCTAAATCACATATTATTTGGCAAAGGGGGCATCACACCCGATCGTGACACGAGCTTTTTACGCCAAAGGGTTGTTCTCAGTCCTGGGGATTTATTAGAGCAAGTGGTAATTGAACAGCATCCCTTGGGTGTAGCTGATTTGCAAACTGAAGTTCGCGCTGCTGAATGGCGAAAAATGGCAGAAAAATTCCATATCAAAGGAACGATCATTTTACCAATTCGCTATAAAGACCGTTGTTTGGGTTTGCTGTTACTGGGTTCAGAACGTTGGGGTTACCTACTGCCAGGGGAAGCAAAAGCACGTTTGATGATGGTTTTAGGCGAATTGGGGGCAGTACTTTATCAAAATGAGATAGGTTTGCAGCAAAAGCAAACCAGGCGAACCGACGAGCCATTATTAGAATTGCTAGAAAATTTACGCACCCTCGGTAACTTTAATCAAAGACTAGAAGCAGCGGTGCAAGCAACTCATAAATTTGTCTCCCCCAGCCGGACAAATGTTTACTGGTTTGAGCGGGAAGGGCGCTACTTTTGGTGTCGGATGAGCAATCAGCTTGTCAAAATTGATCACAGCTCTAGTACTCAGCAAGCTGCGGGAATGACGGTACAAGAGTTGAGCGATTTTTATTATGCTTTAACAGTTAACCAAATTGTCTCGATTGGTGATGCACGCAGTTCTTTGAAAAGCCATTTTACGGCAAAATTACTGCAACGGCTGAAGGTGCGATCGCTCCTGGCAGCTCCGATAATCTGGCAAAAAAACTTGCTCGGTTTTCTAGCGGTCGAAAGCAATGAACCTCGAATCTGGGCGGAGACAGACAAAAATTTTGTCCAAGGTGCTGCTGGCTTAATTTCCCTGGTTGCAACTACCGAAAGCATGGAAAGCACTATCAAACAGGTTCAAGAGGATGCCCAACTAACTAGCCAAGTTGCTCAAGGTATCTATAGCGAACATGACCTTCAGGAAACTTTACACAGCTGTGCTAAAAAAGTTTTAGCTCGACTAGCTGCCACCCGCTTTCTGCTGTTGCAGTATGATCCTCAACAGAATAATTATCAATTTATTTACCAAAGTCAGCCCTATAATCGCCGACCGTTAACATTTGCCCTGAATTCTCTCAAAGAATTAGATGAACAGCTTTTGCAACGTTCAACTCAAGCGGTAGAAATTGAGAACTTAGATGAAGATTTACGCTTTTTTAACTGGCGTCCATTTTTACTAGAAAGTGGGGTGCGATCGCTACTTATTTGTAAATGCACTCACGCTCATATACCAGCAGCACTTTTGGTTATCACTCACGAAAATCATCGTTCTTGGACAACTCTGGAAAAGGAATTACTATGGGCCGTTAGTCAACAGATTGGTGTAATGGTTCGTCAGTGGCAATTACATAACCGCACCACCCAGCAACAAAAATCTTCTCAAGCATTTGAGCAATGCCTACGCGTCTTGACACAATCCCAGAATAGTAACGAGGTTGAAAACAAGCATTTAGAACGTACAGCACTTGAACAAATAGCATCAATTTTGTCCTGTCCCTTAGCAGTACTGCTATCCTGGTCGCCTGGTGAAAGTTGGGCGGAAATTATTCCGGGAGTGGTTGACAATAGTCAATTTGGGATTTTTTCCGATGCATCTATTTCTATCCAGGCTGAAGCCTTAATTCAGTGGGCCCTTGCTACGGAGAGTTATTTAACTTTAAAGGTAGATAACTTACCTCCAGAAACTCGAAAATGGTTGAATACTCCTGACAAAGGTCAAATTTTAGTAATGGCATTACGTACCAATGCTGATTATGAAACCACAGGTGTAGTTTTATTAGCAGACTATCAAGAGCGGCGTTGGTCAGAACAAAGCCTTGGTACGATCGCAGCTCTAATTTCTCAATTAGCTTGGTGGCGTCGTCAAAAGCAAATTACCCGACTTTTAGAATCCACAACAGAAGAATTACGCCAACTCAACTGGTACAAACATCGTCGCCTAGAAGAAATCCAGAGAATAACGGCGCTATCGCTGAAACAAATACATGATTTGGGTACTCCTGCTAATGAACTAACTCAGATGCGCTATCAGCTATTGCTGCGGCAATTAGACCAGACAGCCACCTCTATGAGTGGAATGCTGAAACTTGAGCATTGGCAGCTACATGTGAGTTGGGAAACTATGCCCATAGCCAGTTTACTGAAGCGATCGCTCGAACGCATTGAAAATTTGCTTAAACAACAAAAGTTGTGGATTGGTGTACATGGTTTGGGGCAACAGATTGAGGATCAAGAGCCGCCAAATAACTCTTCGTTAGCGAGAGGTGTTCTTAGCTCTAGCGCTCAATCTTCAATGGCGATCGCTGGTGATATTGTCAAAATTGAGTTAGTTATTCATGAATTATTGGTTACTGCCTGTAACGGTTCTCAAACCGGAGGCAGAATTGATATTTGGTGTCGTCGTTTAGATGCGTCAAAACCTTTAAATACAAAGCATTCTCCTGCAAGTGTAGGGGTTAATCATCAAACATCGCTAGAACTGTCGATTACATACAACGGTGCGATCGAACCACAGCTATTAACGGAGCTACATGATAATACGCCCAAAGATGTGCTTGCTCCCTCTAACCTTGACCAACCTCCAGCCTTACATCTGCTAATCTGCCAAAACCTCGTGCAGGAACTAGGAGGAGAGTTGAATTTCTATCAATTACCAGATAATCGGGTAGTTAGCCGCTTGTTATTACTCTTAGTTGGTCATGATTCTTAGTATTGTTTTTCAAAAAAGTGTCTGAAAATAAGATTTAGTTTATCAAACCTTATCCACAAAACATAATAGCCATCATTAGGATCACCATTCAAAAAACGTATTGCAACAGAAGTATCTAATGCAATCTCACCACTCATTTAAATCAACCTGACGACAATCAGCTTGAATTGCTTCTTGTAAATTAGCCGCCTCATCATCACTCAAAATACCAGCAAATTTCGCTAGAGGATGATGACTACGCGTTGTCTGAACCCGATGCAAAAAATCTAAAATTACTTTAATTAACTCATCTGGAACCTCTGCAAGTTCTTGGATAAGCTGCTCGCGGCTAGTCATACATTTGCCCTCTTTAGCACAGTTTATCGTCTAAATATTATAACGAATCAGTGAATCAGTCTCAAAATCAATTACACAGGTTTAGCGATCGCTCTTCGGCTACTATCCCAAAATTCTCAAGGTGATTATCAATTTAACGGTCGGTCAATTGGTAAAGACCGAGAACAAATTACCTTAGCTTTAGCAACTGGGAGCATCCACTTTCGGCGGATCTACTTTTTTAGATGAACCATATAGTAGG
>NZ_JAYGHD010000374.1:0-16510 GCF_034932245.1 Nostoc sp. UHCC 0251 | reverse complement strand
CCTCTGCCTCCTCTGCCTCCCCTGCTTACTCACCTCACAAAATCGCATTGCTCCCGTATGAGTGCAGCATTTGACTTTTTGGTTAACACGGCAGGCGGTTTATTGATGAACCTGGGTGTTTCTGGGATGGTGGGACAATTATTGGGAGTGGGGGCGACCCTTGCCTTGCATCCTCTGTTGCTACTAACCGGGATAGTTGTCGGTGGTGCGGGAATTGCGATCGCACGCGAGTTAAACAAGCGCCCTCAGTTGCAGTTGGTTGTTGATAATACATGAGGGGTAAATTATGTTTACTCCTACACCTGTGCGAAATAAACAGCCAAGTCGCAGAAAGAAAAAGGTAAATGTTACCCTGTGGACGGTTTGTTCAACTGTTAGTGCGCTGTCTGTTATTGGGGCGGTTGCATTGATGGTTGGATGGAAGCAACAAGTTCCAGGTAATCAAATATCGGAGGTACAGCAGGTAAAGGCGCAAGTTTCCCAAATTCGGGAAGTGTACTTAGAAAAGCTTTCCCGTACTGACTACAATATAGACCATCTTTCCAGTTACTCCTCAGTAGAGGGTGCGCCTACTCTTACAGGCTGGCGACAGTTGGCGGCGGCATTGTGGGGACAGCAATTGCGGAGTGAAATATCTAGGATGCAGGCTAATGATAAATCTGGGTTTTACCGCCTTCACTATATGCCGGCACTGGAGATAGTTAAATTCAACTCACTGGATGTTTTACTAGAAGCGGCTTCTGGAAATAATAGTTTTTACTGGGGGTACCGCAAAACCGATGGTACGAAAGTTGAGGAGAAGATACCAACTGGGGCGGCTGCTGTTTTGATTTTGGGTAAATTAGAGGCAATTGATTACGCTCAAAACTTGGAATCTCAACCATCGGTTGATCTGAATCAAATGCTAATTCAGATTAAGAATGCTCAAGAACCATATTCTCTTGCACAGGCGCAGCTGTTACGAGCGCGGGGGTATTTAGATCCAGTAGAGCAGATGGCACAGGTGGCAGACATCCGCGAGAGAATACACCAACGGGAGGAGCAAAGGCGGATGTATATTCAACAAATGAAGAAGCAATTACCTCAGCCAGTTCCTAATAGAAAGCCTGTTAATAAATCGAGGGGGTGATGTCATGTATGTCAAGTTTGCTGCTGCGATAATTTGCATAGCTTTATGTTCGCTCAACGTTGTAGCGGCAGTCAAACGTACCCCTATTCGTACTACCCTTGAAGGTTCAACTCGCACGACAGTTGAGATGATGCCATCTCCCAATTCAGGAGTGCATTGGATGAGTGCAGTTATATTTCTGGCTGGATTTGCTTGTTTTTTGGGCTGGGGAATTTCTGACTATAACAATGCAGTTGAAGAAAGAGATGAAGTGTCTGATAACTTGCCTAATCCCGGCAATCAACAACTTCATGTTGGTGTTTCTGATACTGATATTCAACCTTCTTTAATGCCCCCGGTATCACCTTCTTCTGGGATGAGATTAAATAGCGAGTTCTCTGCTAAGAATGTAGTCCAATTTTCTCCTCGTTCTAGTGTTTCTGGGTTAGGGCGAGTACATAGTAGCCAATTTGTTGAAGATGGAGTGCAAAACCAACTTGGAATGTTATCTCCAGAAGAGTTTTACACCCAACTTCAGGATGAAGATTTCTGGGAAGATACTAACTCCCAGGTAAATGATAAACCCGCCAGCTAGTTACTTAATTTGAGGTCATATTATGAGCAGAAATCAGCGCCGCAACTTTGATGTTGATTATTCTGAAGGTGGAGCAATTGTGCCTGCAAACCGTTTGCAAAATATGTTGCAGCAGGTACAGCAACAAGGAGGAATGGTAAATCAGCAACCTAACATTTCTCCCATGACTACTTATGAGACTCAGCCAGTAGAAGTTAGGTATATCAATGCACCTACTGCCTATAAGCCGAGGGTTCCTCAGATAGAAATTCCCTACATTGAGACTTGGAAAGCACATCGGCTGCACCCACAAAACCCCTGGAGATTTGGCTGGTATCCAGTATATTTTTTATCTGATGTAATTAAATCTCCTGTGGGTGTAGCTGGTGTGGGAGTGTGGCTGTTGATAATGCTGTTGAATTTTTTCCTAAATGGCAGTTACACCGGGCCGGGGTATGCGTCTGGGAAGAAGATTGAAGTTGTACCCAAGGAAGTTCCCTCTTTTGCCCTGCCTGTGGTTAAGCAATTGGAATAATGACGGTAAAGGCAATTTTTGGGTTCGTACTGCTGGTATGGATTGCAGATATTTTACAACCGGGATATTTGCAGTTTTATAACTGGCGTAATGCTGTGGCATTGGTACAAAAGCTTCAGTTTTCATCGACGGCTGTTGTACCCACTGCTGCACCTGGCGTGAATATATCTTCTACTCCTGTTCCTAAACACTATTCTCCTCAAGTAAGGGAACCTGCAACATCTGGGGATGGCCTAAATTCTCCTGATTGCCGTGTGGCTAGGAATGATTTTGAGGAAGTATTGAGTACTGCAAGGATTGGTTGTTGGCAGGTTGCTCCTGCTAATGCGAAAAGGCGTTGAGGCAATGCGAATAATCTTTGAAACTGACGGTGGTAAGGAGGTTAGTAATTCGACTGTAACTAGTTTGGATGAGACGGTCGATACTAGTTCGAGTACAAATTGGAGATATGCGATCGCAACCTCAGTTTTAATTGCAGCTATGGTCATTCCCCAAGTTTCTGGGTGGATTGAATCTCAACTGTTAGTTAAATCTCTCCAAGGTCTAATACTACCAAAAACTATTCGTAGTAATCAGGTTTTAAATAATGGTCGAATTGCCTTTCCAACTGCTGCTGGTACTTCTGTTACCTCAGAGTTTGGTTGGCGAACACACCCCATTACGGGCAAACACAAGTTTCATACTGGGATTGATTTTGGTGCAGCCAAGGGTACGCCAATTTATGCGATTGATGCTGGTCGAGTAGTTTTTGCAGGCGACAAGGGTGGTTATGGCAAAGCGGCTGTTATTCAGCATCAGGGAAGTTTATCTACTCTGTACGGTCATGCCAGTCAGCTGTATGTACAGCAAGGACAACAAGTTGTGCGTGGGCAGATGATTGCAGCAGTAGGTAGTACGGGCTTTTCAACGGGGCCGCATTTGCATTTTGAAGTTCACGTTAATGGTGTAACACAGAACCCCCGCCCTTATTTACAAGAATATTTAGCTAATCGTTGAAGTTATTTAACTATTGGCAAGAGAAATGCAAATTGTACCGATTTTTATATCAGGTGTAGTTGGTGCAGCCTGCTCTGTTGCATTTTCCTATGGAGTGGCTTCACTGCCATGTGGATTGGTATCAAAGGGTGCGGATACTATTTGTCAGGTACGTAGCTTTGGTAAGGCACTTGATAGTTGGAAATTTGGGTTTCTTGTTGGTGGTTTAGTAGGATTGATTTTGAGTCCTCGCCGTCAATTTATATCCCAGTTTCAACCCATTCATCTGTCAACTGCTTCCTTAATTACTTTGGGCATTTATTTTTCAATTTCTCAAAGTACTGGTGTTTCTTCAGTATCATTAAATAGTTTAAGAGGAAGAGTTAGTACAGGTTCTTACTCACCACATCCTGATTCTCCACGGTTGAGTGCTTTTTTAGCGACAATTCGTTGGGCAGAAACAGGAACTAGTGAGACAGAAAGTTATCGCAAGTTAGTATTTAACGGAACTTTTAATAATTTTTCTACACACCCGTTAAAGAAACAGTGCGCTCCTATTAATGGCAAAAATATTTGTTCAACTGCGGCTGGTGCTTATCAAATGTTGGATAAAAGTTGGTATGACCTTCAGCCAAAGTTAAACTTAAAGGATTTTAGCCCAGCTTCTCAGGACAAGATGGCAATTGAATATATTCGTCGTAATAATGCCTTAAGTGATGTTGAAGCAGGAAAGTTTGATACTGCTGTATGTAAAGTAGGTAGGGTATGGGCTTCGTTTCCTTGTAATAATTACAACCAAAATGCTAAATCAATCGATAAACTAAGAATTTACTATCAGCAGCAATTACAAAAGTTTGAAATTTATAGGAGGTAAAAATCAGTGATATTATTACCATACAATGACACTAATGGTAATATCGAATTTCAAAAACAACAGCTTTTGACTGCAATTGTGCAGGCAAAACAAGATGGTTTTGGCAATGAAGAGATTATAGATAATGTACGGGAGACTTTACCTTCCCCAATGGTCTCTTATGCTGAAACTATTCTACAACAGATTGATTTTAGAGCAAAATTATCACGTCCTGTTATAGAATTTAATTTAGAATTTTTATTTCAGTTAATATACGAATCAGTAATTGCAGGTACAAACGATGAAGAAATATTATCAATATGTGCAGAACACTGTACTTTAAACCAGTACGAGTTTGTACGTTACGCACTTGAATATATTCATATCAATCGGATGCCATCGCAGTGGGAGCAAAATAACGTATATCAAAAAATGATTGGGATAGTTAATCTATCACCCATTGAATGTTTATTTGAATATATTGAAGCAATCAAAAATATTTATCTCAAGCAGATTGGTTATAAAGTAGTTCAGGAGAATCTTTATAATTTATTTTTGAGCAATAAAGAAACTAGCTATTTTACTGATTTAGCTAATAAATCTAGAGATAACTTCATTAAAAACTATTGCTGCCGAACGGCAGTGCTTGTTGCGCGTGCCACAGGTAAGCCATTAGATTTAAAACTGACAGGTGATGGTTCAATTCTTTTAAAAGAGCCTAAATATTTAGATATAAATAGTGGTGCAAATGAGATTGCTACTTCACAAAATTTAACTATGGTACAGGCAGGAAAACTATTAGTTAATACCTTAGAAGAATTTAGTATTAATGCCAAATATGTTGAAGCTAAAACGGGGCCAACATTCAACCGCATTAAGGTAAAATTAGGACGAGGTGTTAGTTACAAGAAAGTAGAAGACATCGGTAATGACTTAGTGCAGCAGCTTGGTGAAGAGTTAGGCTTGAAATTTGCACCAATGGTGAGTGTAGTGCCTGGAGGAGTTGTATTTGACATACCCCGATTAGATAGACAATTTGCTTATTTCCGCGATCATTTTACTTTTGACAGTGAACCTGACATTCATTCTGTATCTATTCCTGGTGGTGTTGATGTAGATGGCACCTATGTTGAAATTCCACTTTATAGCGACAACGTAACCCATATCCTGGGTGGTGGGCGGACGCGGGGTGGGAAGTCACAATTTGAGAAAGCAGCAATCTTATATTTAGTGCGGCAGTATCCACCTTCCGTCGTTCGATTAGCGCTTTCGGATGTTAAGCGCGTGACCTTTGGTAAATTTGATGGGCTACCCCATCTTGTTGCCCCAGTTGCGCGTGATGCAGAGTCTACCGCTAACTTGCTTGATTACTTGGTAGAAGAAATGGAATTGCGTTACCAAGAATTTGAGCGCCACAACAGTATTGAAACGATCGCACAGTACAACCTGCGGTTTGCACCTGATTTTGTCATGCCGCGAGTGATTTGTCTGATTGACGAGTGTTTTGATCTACTTTCCGATGATAAGTACTGCGATCGCATTGAGACTGCGTTGATGAAGTTGCTTGCAAAAGCGGGTGGTGCAGGAATTCATGTACTGTTGTACACGCAACGTCCTGATAAAAACGTGATTGATCCGTTGATTCGCTCAAACTTTCCAGCCAAGACAGCCTTTGTTACGACTCGCCCTGAAGACAGTTGTATTATCCTTGGAGACGATAAAGACAAACGTGCAGTTTATTTACTGGGATACGGAGATTTCTTGTACAAAACGACTGAAGTGCTGCGACTCCAGGCGCTTTATGTAGCTGACGATGAAGACCCTGAATACTTCCAGCAATTACTCCTAGAAGCTAAAAATCAAAACGACCCCTACACAGCTTGGCAGTCTGGGTTAGACTTTGATGAATTTGTCGCTAGTTTGTACGGCGAGCGCAATAGTAAGGACATAGGTAAATCTAAAACTACTGCTGTTACTAAAACTAAACAGTCCAAAACTGATTTTGAGGGCAGTTTTAACTTTAAGGTACAGCTTGACGAGGAAGCAAGAAACTCAATTTTGAATTTGCATCAAAAGGGTTATCAACTTGATGAAATTGTCAAAGCGGTATTCAATTTATCCCGTCAAGATGGTAGATCGTACAAGAAATTTAGAAACGTTGTTGAGGATTTTTTAAATAGCTTGAAAGGTGGCGGTGAAGATGATATTTGAACTGACCATGCCTTTACCCCCTTGTATGAACGAAATTATTAACCAGGCACGGTCAGGTTGGCAAGCCAGCGCTGGACTTAAGAAGTACTGGACAAACTTAATTGGTGAATTTGTTAGAGAATGTGGATTTTGTTTAGATGGTGCAGTTTGGATTGAATTTCATTGGTATGTCAAAAATTTTGGACGAGATAGCGATAACGTAGCTGCTGCCGCCAAATTTATCATGGATGGTCTGGTTACAGGACAAGCAATCCGTAACGATAACTTGACAGTTATCCAATCACCTGTAGTTCATTATTATCATCGCAGTAGTGGTGATGATGGTGTGCTGTTGAGACTTTCACAATCACCTGATTTCCTGTTAGATAATTTTATTGTGTCTAACCAATTTTCCCGAAACAGCTTAGAAAAGCATAGTCAAAAAATCACATATTTAGTGTCAATTTAATTTATGGATATATTGGATTTAAAGGATGACGATAATGTTACGTTATAAAGACTACTGTCAGTTAATCGATCAGATAAATGCAGGTAAAAATATTAACCTATGGGGCAAACAAAATATTGGTAAGACTCTTACTGTTAAAAACTGTTTACTCAAGGATATTAACTTAGAGTCTGTTTACCTCAATCTTGAATATCCTTTTAGTGTGGATCATCTATTCAACGTTATTCCTATTAGCTTCAGCTTTTACTACCAGCAGGATTGGCAAAATATCATAAGCAAATTATCTGATGGTTATAATAGGCTGCTGGTGATAGATAATTTTGATAGATTGCATTTTGTTAGCAATACTTTTAGCCACGACTTATTCCGATTACAACAGTTAGCTCAACTAGAAAATTTTTCTTTACTGTTAATATCTCGTATGCCGCTAGAATATTTCCATTTTTCATGTTTTGCTAACTATTTTGGAAAATTGGAATTGAACGAAACTAATACTTGGACTTTTAAACAGTAGATATGTGATTCCTTGATATTATTTTTTGCTGATATTTTACTCTGGGTATATTTTTGTGTTATCAAAGTGGATGTCATACTCTTATGGCTTCTTAATTTTTTTCTTGTATCGGATATTAAAATATTTTTTATAGTTATATTGTTGTTGTATTCTATCGTAATGTAACATAACATTATTTGGGGTAAAATAATTGCTGCTAAATTACCAGTATCGCGCTTATCTAAATATGAATCAAAAATTAGAGATTAATTATTGGTTGCGAGTTTGTCGATACTGGTACAACAAACAACTAAGAGATAGGTTTGATTGGTGGGAAAACAATCGTAATTACATTAATACTTGTCCATTAATATGTTCATTGCCAGAGTTAAGAGACAATCCTGATTTTTATTCTCAGAAAAAACAACTTCCAATTCTCAAAGAGGATTTAATAAAAGTTGTGCATTCTGGGGAATTATTAGATTTTACTCGTGTGCCTTCCCAAACACTGCAAGATGTCTCCAAGCGTGTAGATTTGGCTTTTTATCGTTTTATCAAAGGCGATAGCAATGGTAATCGTAGTGGTAAACCACGCTTTAAAAGTGCTGCTCGTTACCAAACAATGAAAGTTGAGAGGCAAGCTATAACTATTGAGCGTGTTGAAAAACGTTGGTTATTTTTGTCATTTTCAAAACTGAAAGGTTGGATAAAAGTGCGTTTACACCGTCCACTACCTGATGGATTTGTATTTAAGAATGCACTTTTAACTAAAAAAGCCGATGGTTGGTATATTGCTATTTGCCTAGAAGATCCAAGTGTTCCTGCTTTTACTCTTGATGAAATTGTGCCAACTTGGGACAACACATTAGGAATAGATGCAGTACTTCAGGAAGATGATTATCTGGCAACTTCAGAAAGTACTAAATTACCTGCACTAAAATCTTTCAGGAAATCTGAAAAGCGGTTGGCGAAAGTATCACGTCGTAAGTTTGCAAAAATAAAAGGGAGTAAAGCAAGGCGCAAACTAGCTAAAAGAGAGGCACGAGAACATCAACGTATTGCCAGAGCAAGAAAAGACCATGCTTTTAAAACTGCTCACGCTCTGGTGAGAACAGGTAACAAGGTTTTTGTACACGAAAATTTAAATCTCAAAGCTTTATCAAAGCGCAACAAAGCCAAACAAGATGAAGATGGTAAATATCTTCCAAATGGGCAATCAGCAAAGAGTGGATTGAATAAATCGTGGCTAGATGCTGCTTTTGGTAACTTTTTCACAATCCTAGAATACATAGTTTCAAAAACTGGGGCTAGGACTATAGCAGTTAAACCTGCCTATACATCTCAATTGCTCTCGTACCGTGATGAATTTGTATTTATTGATTGCGGAATCAGAGAGTATTGGGATGAGAAGGAATCGCTACTTGTTGATAGGGATATCAATGCCGCACTCAACATAAAGCGCGTGGGACTGGGACTGTTTCCCACGATAAAATGCCGTAGAGGGAATCCTGTAGTAACTGAATCTACTACTAATAGTACCTCGAAGGAAGTTCTGGTAGTTATCAGGAATGCCAGAAGCCTACACTCACCCTTGTGGGAGTTTAGGTAGTTCACGTGCGCGGAAGCTGCGACAGTTCTGCAAGGAACGCCAGATTCAAGGCTATTCTACCGTCTACAACCGTAAAAAACTCGATGGACTCGTTGACTTTCTGATCGCACAACAAGTGACTTCCGCTCAAGTAGTCGAGTTTGTGGAAATGCTTGCTTAGAGTTTGATGAAAAGCCTCGGTAAAAATTGGGATTTCAAAACTACTTCCTTGATATAGGATGGTGCTTGCTTGATAATTACTTCTATTAAGTTTGGGCTTCCAAGATGCGTCCTATACTTCTTGGCGATAATGTCGGTAATCCCCTCCGAGTAGCTTCCTCAGCTACTTGCGTATGGTAATGGTGCTTTGAACGACTAGGTTTCCGGTTCTTGCTCCATTGGCTGATTTCGACAATTTTGCTTGCCTCTGTACTTTTGCACTTCTTAGGTCTACCTACGTTGACACCTAGCACCTCATTAGCTTTTGCGATCGCCGACTCCTGGGTTTCTGACAAGATGGTACTTGATGTCCATCTTTTCTTCCACTTTGCTATTGAGTTTTCGGTTACGCCAATCTCTTGGGCTAAGGCTACATATTTTTTGCCTTCGTTTAGCCCTAGCAAAATTTTCGCTCTTTTGCTAACTTCATCGCTGCTGGTTGCTGCTATGTGTTCTAGTGCTTGTTTTTCAATAGAATTTAGTATCTGAAGACGAGGCATCTAAAAATTTACCCCTCTTTACTGTACAATTTTGCCAAATGGAATGAAGGCTGATATACTTTTTTTGTAGAGTCCATTTTTCCTAAAGATTCACTCAAAGCCCTGGTGCAAACAGGGCTTTGAGAAAAAAACAAGCCCACCTGTTACTAGAACAGGACGGAATTTTGTTTTGTCAATTTAGTTATCTAGAGCCATCATATCATGAGTTTACACAGTTTTACAAATCTTTCTTCGGATAGATGCTTTTTGTCTCAATATTGGTGCCTTAAATATCTCTTCAGTCGTATTAGTTGTCAATGGGTTGAGAATAATAGTTACTGCGCGAGAAAATCTCTCAAAGAGAATTTTCTGGTAGGTAATCTTTGGTATTTACAAGAATTAATTATTTTTTAAAATAATCACTTTTCCCAAGGGATAGAAGTGCTGCAAATCTTGCTGTATAAGCTTTTCCTGCTTGAATGTCGGGATTTTAACTTCTTGAAATTATCTTTTGAGTGACAATTTGTGAACCGGAGTATAAATATGTCTCTTGTGCAGAATCCGGCAATTGTATATATTTCGCCTGCTGAGTTGGTTGTTCATCCGAAGCTGATAGAAATATATGGTGAGAATGAGGAACGTCCAGCTTTGGAAAAAAGTATCTCGGAAAAAGGGATTCTTGAATCTTTAAAGGTATCTGCACGTACTGGTGTCAATGTAGTCTTGGCAGGTAAGTGTCGCTTGCAGATAGCTCGCAAGCTCTTAATTTCCTCTGTGAAAGTGGAATTTGTCGAGTCTGATTCGCCTGAAGAAGATTTGAAACTAGTGCTTGACTTTAATCTTCATCGCGAAGGCGGGAAGACTCATTACCAGAAATTTCACGAGGGGCAGTACTGGGAGAGCGTACTTCGTCCACAAGCGAAAGAAAGACAAAGGGAGAGTGCTCGTCGTTTGAATGAATCGAAGTGTTCAAATTTGAATCATTCGATAAATGAGAGTAAGTCTCAATTAAAGAAGGGTAAACCCGTGATTCGGGAGGTTTCGGAGAATCTAAATATAAGTGTTGGCAGTTATCACAAGGGTAAGAAAGTTTTTGAGTTAATTTCTCAATTACGAGAAATGGAAAAATTTAAGGCAGTTGTTGCACTAGAGATGGAATTTAACCGAAGTATTGATGCAGCGTACAAATTTGTTTGCAATCAAGATATCTGTTACCAGGTAATAGACCTTCTGGAAGCAGATGAGATAGGTAGTATAGGCGATGGTATTGCTTGGATGCGAAATGGTGAGCGCAATCCGTTTCGGCGTTTCCAGCTTGACCAAGTATATCAATTCAAAAAGAGACTGCGGCCCGAGTTGGAAATTGTGGGACGGGTTATTGCTATAACTAATGAGTTTGTTGTGTTTGGATTGAGGAATTTAGTGAATATGAGCCTAGAAATTGTGAATCTCCGTCCGCGACAAATTGATGCAGAATTGCAGGATGAACCATCTGCATCACAGAGGAAGAGAATATTTCACTTAATGCAAAAGTTTAGTGATGTTTTCCCAGTTCAAGTGTCTTTGGCGGAGTTGTTGAAACTTCCTAATTTAACTGATAAAGAGGAGGTTTTGTTGCGGATGTATGAGTCTGACGTATTTGAAAAAACTTGGGAAGATTATAAGACCCAAATGAAAGCAATGGAAGTTTCTACAAATAGAAAAAAGGATAAGATTTGTGCTGCATAGGTAGCTGTAAGCAGTTAATCTAGCAGAGAATTTATCCCACAATTTAACATTACTTACTAGATTAGCATCTCAATACTAATTGCAATACGAGTTCACTATTGTGGGTGCTGAACTCGTATCAAGATATTTGACTGTTTTTTGTTTTTTAACTCGGTGGTGGAGTATGAGCAATTTCATCTTCACCAGTTGTACTAATAAGAGCCAATGCGGGGTGACACTTGTGGGTGTTACTAGCTTTGCATTGTTATCCCAAAACTCTTTTGTCGATTTAGTGACAACTTCGCTCGAACTGCCTCATTTAAATAATTACCAAAAAAAAGTTGGGTAGTCGCATTGTTGTTGGTGAAGCGTGTTGGACTAAATGCCAGTCTAAGCCTACGTATGTCTAAGCCTAAACAAGTATAAAGCTTTGTTTGCTTTCAACCACGAGACGATTACCAGTCGCCTCCAACAAGCGGATAACCAACCGCTTAATTCAAAATAAAATTTCAAATTTAGGCTAACACATTTTGACCAACAGCGAGGCTACCTGATGCACAAAAATCATCAGGACAGTCACTCATGTTCCAAGAAAATTTCGGGGCAGATTTTGATAACAAGCCCCAATTAAGTCTTTCACAGCCTTCAAAAAAGAAAATCAAACCCCACCTGCCCGCAGAATCCGTGGGTAAACGCTACGTAGAGCGCTTTTGGCATCCATTTGGGGCGATAATTGCCCCAAATCAAGCACAAGGTGTAAAACCAGCATGGCGCACTATCGATTATTATCTCCAACCCTCCCAACTGTGGAACCTGCACCAAGACAAGTCGAAACTAGTAGGTCTGCGCTTTAACGACACAACACGTTACGCCACAATCGATTTAGACCTAGAAGGCGACTACCATAACATTGAATCCATAAATCGCATCAAAGCGGTGCTAGAGGACATCGGCATAGTCGATATCATCATCCTCCAGTCCAGCTTTAGTGGCGGTTATCACCTAATCCTAAGCTTCGCATCCCCCCTACCCACCTTTCCCCTAGCCTGCGCCCTAGAGATTACCTTAAGAAACGCAAGCTTTATCCTCCGCCAAGGACACCTAGAAATCTTCCCCAACACCAAACCATATAGTGCCAAACAAATAACCAACTACAAAGCCATCCGTTGCCCCATGCAACCAGGTAGCGGGTCATTTTTACTTAATGACGACCTGCAACCAATTAGTGACTCAGTTTCTATCTTCCTCGACTATTGCGATCGCGCGGCCAGCCGGCAAGATTTAACCAAACTAAAACGGGTAGCGAACAAAGCCAAAAAACAAATTTCACGGGAGAGATATCGCAAGCAAGAATCTGCTGACGTTGTACAGTGGCGTGCCAACTGGGAAGAAATCATCAGCACAGGCTGGACAGGAAAAGGACAAACAAACACCCTCCTACAAATCTTTGTAGGGTACGGAATCGTCTTTTTAGACTTAGAGAGTGATAAATTAGTCGAATTTTGCCTTACTACCGCAATTAACGCCCCAGGCTACAGCCAATATTGCCGACACCAACACGAAATCGAAGCTAGAGTGCGGCATTGGGTAGAATCCACAATTCGCAACAAATGGTACAGCGCCTACATTAGCTATCCCGAAAGGTTGTTAGGTACATTCGCCAACACATTTGCAGAAGCCATAGCAGGGATTGGAAGCATCCATAAACGCAAAGACAATGTAATCCCATTTGACCGTCGCCAGCAGATGAACTGGGAAAGCAGTCAACAAGCCCAACGACGCATCCAGATAGTAGTAAGAGCAATAGAGTGGGATAGAGGCTTACCAGCAGGGGCTACTGAACGAGCGAAAGCGATACGTACTGAGTACAAATGCCGCTTTCACAAAACTATCTCACAAGAGACACTACAAAAGCACTTGCATTTGTGGCATCCTACACGCTACATCTTAGATCCGTGGGTAGAAAATAGCTCAAACCCTTATCAATCAAGCAATGACGGGCAATTTGATATTTTTAAAAACTCATTTGCAAAACAAAGTGCTGAAAATCCTTACCAAAAGCAAAATGACGGTCATTTTTACTATATGAAGGTCTTTTGTAAATGCTTACCTCCGGTTGCCAATGCCCCTACAGGGCAGTTGGCAACCGGAGGTTTTGAAGAAGTTGCTAAGTCTGAACGAGAATTATTTGTACTACAGGTACAAGATGAATCTGAGGAAATTAAGAATTCCGAAGAATTGAATTTATTGCAACCAAAGGATCTGTCTTTAACTTCAGGTGTCAATAATTCTGATAATTCATTAGTTTCTTCAAATATTATAGAATTAGCTGAAAATCTTAATGAAAGTACTTCAGATAAGAATTTTAAATATCTTTCTAACCCGAGTACGGTTGAAAATTACAATAATAAAAACTTATTAATCAATTCTGTCAGTATTCCACCTACTGCATCTACACCTGCAATTGTGCTGCCTGAAGCGTTACAAAAAGCCGAAGTTAGCGAGCAAAGTACATCTTCAGGCGATTCAGCAGCAACTCTCGCTTTGTCAGAACTGAAGAATCTGACTAAGTTGCGACTCCAAGCAGCATCTTACGCCAAACGTGTAGCTAGAGAGTACTGCCTGATTGCACGATGCTTAATTGGGGGCAAGGAACGGGAAAGACTGGAGCAGAGTGCCAAAATGCAATTTTATCTCGATTCAGGTAACAAAACTCTAATTGCAGAAGCCAATGAGTGGGCGGCTGTCAATCCTGGATGCCTACCATTTTCGTTGGAGTTGGTGTTTCAAGAAGGTGAGACGTGATGGCTGAATTTCACAGGTGAGAGTGATTTGGATGCCTATACGGGTACATGGGATTGAAAACAGTTTGCCGCAATGGAATGTATTCTGTATTAACAGAATTTTGAAAACAGAAATATCCGCCATTTAATTCTATTACAACCGATTTATCAAGTCTGAGTAGTTTCTCCCAGTTATTTTGACATTCTTCGATATGTACTTATTTCTTTTAATACGAATTCGTGTAGTTGTGATAACAGCAATTTAGTGACTATGGCGATGGTGAATGTCCCTAGTACAGGTCGGCGGAAATAAACAGACCATATTGGTGGGAGAATAAATAATCAGGATAAAAGCCGTTTGGTAGGGAGAGATGGAGGAATCAAGGTGTGGCTAGATTAGCTCCTAAAATATTAAATTTAAGTGATGAAGAGCGTGAGCAACTGTAAAAGTTGATAAACCGGCAAAACACGCCGCAACAGATAGCGATACGAGCCAAAATAATTCTCATGGTACTGCTTCACAGTCGATTTCACTTTATGTGCGAATTGCAGCGGCTGAAACCCCTGTAGTTTCGTTGTCAATTACTGTATAGTTTGAGGTATTGCCAGATTATCCTCTCAAGAGTTGCTTCTATGATTACTCTACCTGGTATTGTCATTCAAGACAAAATATACGAGAGTTCTAATTCTCTAGTTTATCGCGGCATCAGAGACGATGGAGTAGGGATAATTGTAAAAATGCTAAAGCTTGATTATCCCTCACCTCAAGAACTGACCCGCTACAGACAGGAATATAAAATTATCCGTTCCCTCACAGTGGAAGGAGTAGTGAAGGCATACAGCCAGCAAGACTATCAACGCACTCTGGTGATTCTCTTAGAAGATTTTGGGGGAGAGTCCCTAGAGCAATGGATGCACAAGCGCCCAGACATGTTTTGCTCCATGCCCTTATGCCAATTTTTAAGTCTTGCGATCGCTGTTTGCGACATTCTAGGTAAAATCCATACAGCCAATATCATTCATAAAGATATCAACCCTGGAAACATAGTCCTGAATCTGGATACTGGCGTTGTCAAAATTATTGACTTTGGGATTGCCACCCAATTTAATCGCACGAATCCGACTTTCAAAAGTCCTCATGTTTTAGAAGGGACACTTGCATATCTATCTCCAGAGCAAACCGGGCGGATGAACCGTTTACTGGATTACCGCACCGATTTTTACTCCCTTGGTGTGACGTTCTACGAACTGCTGACTGGACAGTTGCCGTTTCCCACAACAGACATTCTTGAACTAGTCCATTGCCATATTGCAAAGTCACCCGTACCACCACAGGAATTGAATGCAGCAATTCCTAAAGCGATTGCAGATATCATTTTGAAATTGATGGCGAAGAATGCCGAGGATCGATATCAGAGTGCTTGGGGTATCAAAGCAGATTTAGAAATCTGTGTTGAACAATTAGCAGAAATCGGTCAAATCTCTAGCATTCAACTGTCGCTTCAAGACGTTTCGGGTCAGTTTCAAATTCCCCAAAAACTGTATGGACGGGACAAGGAAGTTGCAATGTTACTGGCGGCGTTTGTTCGCGTAGCGTGTCCGGAGTCAAATCGCGTTGCTTCTTTACCAAACAATTCAGAAACAACTTCACAAAGCGAGCAAAGAGGCGAACCAAAATTCCAAGTCGAAATGATGTTGGTATCTGGCTATGCTGGCATTGGGAAATCTGCGTTAGTGCAAGAAATCTATAAACCAATTACCCAAAAGCGCGGCTATTTTATCTCTGGTAAATTCGATCAATTTCAGCGCAATATTCCCTACAGCGCGATCGCAGATGCTCTGCAAAAATTGATGCAGCAATTGCTCAGTGAGCCAGACGACAAAGTGCAACAGTGGCGATCACTCTTACTTACAGCTTTAGGAAACAACGGACAAATCATCATTGATGTGATCCCGGAAGTTGAATTGATTGTTGGCAAGCAGCCGCCTGTACCAGAAATTGGAGCAACTGAAGCTCAAAATCGCTTTCATCGAATCTTTGGGCAGTTCGTGCGGGTGTTTTGTTCAGAATCACATCCCCTGGTGATATTTTTAGATGATTTGCAATGGATAGACTCAGCAACACTAAATTTAATTGAGTTGATGCTGCTGGATGAGCAAGCCCAATCACTATTTTTAATTGGAGCTTATCGAGATAATGAAGTAAATCCAACACATCCATTAGCATTAATGCTAGAGAAACTGCGAAAAAAAGGGGCAGTGCTTCAGGAAATTATCCTTACACCATTAACGCTCTTGCCGTTGAGTCAGTTAATTGCCGAGACGCTACATCAAAATACAGACACAGTTCGTCCATTAGCTGAGTTGGTGTTGCGTAAAACTGAAGGCAATCCTTTTTTTGTCAATGAATTTTTGAGAATGCTGTATAGCGAAAATTTATTGAGCTTTGATGCACAATACTTAAGCTGGCAG
Source organism: Nostoc sp. UHCC 0251 (assembly GCF_034932245.1). Classification (NCBI taxonomy): domain Bacteria; kingdom Bacillati; phylum Cyanobacteriota; class Cyanophyceae; order Nostocales; family Nostocaceae; genus Nostoc; species Nostoc sp. UHCC 0251. The sequence goes on along the minus strand of NZ_JAYGHD010000374.1, from coordinate 65 downwards.
TGGAACATAGCTGATAAGCTAATCGGCATTTAAATTGCAACATAGTCACTATTGCCTTTGTTTTT
>NZ_JAYGHD010000373.1:0-16720 GCF_034932245.1 Nostoc sp. UHCC 0251 | reverse complement strand
TAAAAAACAAAGGCAATAGTGACTATGTTGCAATTTAAATGCCGATTAGCTTAGGGTAAGTTGTTTGGATCAATTCCTTGCGATCGCAAACACTCTGTCAATCGCTCTGCACGTTGATGTTCTTGTTCTGCTTGTTATTTTGGCATTGGTACCCAGCCTGCTGCATTATACGCAACCACAAACCTTTTGTCTGTTAGGTCAGGAGTTAGAAGAAGTTAGAAGTTGAGAATTTTATTCCTTATCTTCCTCATCTCCACTGAATTTGTGAAAGCAGAGTCACGGATTCCGCTACACTGAGACTTGGTTTATTGCATTGTAATCAGGCATGGAAATCGGACAAAAGGTTAAAGTCTTTCGCTTGCGCGATCGCGTCTCTGCCCCTGTTGTAAAAAAACTAGGACAAGTGGGCATCATCCAAGGCTACAAAGTGACCGATGGGGGTGGGATTGGTGTAGTCGTGATGTTTGACGACAATACTTCTACTTGGTTTTTTGAAGATGAAATCAAACCTGTGTAACTGTAAAGAACTCAGAACCGGGTTTTTCTTGGGATCTGAAATTTCAAGCACAGGCTGAGAATCTTTGTTGAGTGCTAAGTTGGAGTTGAAAAGACCGGCGGTGAACATAGGAATCAAGTAATGGCTCTAATATTGACATTTTTGGGCAAAGGCGGCACCGCTCGTACCAAAATTGCGATCGCCGCCGCCAAATTATTGGCAAGTCAAGGCAAGCGTGTACTCCTAGCAGGACAAGCAGAACCAACATTGCAAATCTTGCTGGGTATTCCCATTGCTGCTGACCCTCAGGAAATCGCTCCCAATTTGCAAGTAGTCCAGTTTCAAGCATCTGTACTCCTAGAGCGCAACTGGGATGAAGCGAAGAAACTTGAAGCGCAGTACCTCCGTACACCCATATTCAAAGACGTTTTTGGCCAAGAACTGGTAGTATTGCCGGGGATGGACAATGCCCTGGCACTGAATGCTATCCGCGAATATGATGCCAGTGGCAAATATGATGCGATCGTCTACGATGGCACGGGCGACTCTTTAACGTTGCGAATGTTGGGTTTGCCAGAATCTCTCAGTTGGTATGTCCGGCGATTCCGGCAATTGTTTGTCAACTCCGATTTGGGGAAGACGATTACTGAATCGCCCTTGATTCAACCGCTGATTAGTAGCTTTTTCAATGTCAACTGGACAGCAGACAATTTCGCAGGGCCCACTAACCAAGTCAATAATTTCTTGGAAAAAGGGAGAGCTGCTCTTACTGACCCCAAGCGTCTCGCTGCTTTTTTAGTGACTACAGGAGATCCCATTGAGGTAGCAAATGCTCGTTATTTGTGGGGTAGTGCTCAACAAATTGGTTTAACTGTTGGTGGTGTTCTGCTTGTGTCTACTGAAATAAATGTCAACCTGTCAGAAGAATTTCTACCCCTACCTGTGAGCGTTGTTCCTGACTCGCCAACAGGTGAGTGGCAACCACTGATAGACGCCCTACCCAACTTTGAAGCACAAGCGTTACAGGCTCCCAAACCAATTGAAATAGACATCCACAATCGTCAGGTACGCTTATTCTTGCCAGGTTTTGACAAAAAGCAGGTCAAACTCACCCAATATGGCCCAGAAGTCACGGTAGAAGCAGGAGATCAGCGGCGCAATATTCCCTTACCCCCGGCTCTAAGTGGCAGACCCGTTGCTGGAGCAAAGTTTCAGAATAATTATTTGATAATTTCGTTTTAAGTTATGGGAATAGGGAGTGGGGAATAGGGAGTAGGGAATGGGAAATGAGGGAGCAGGGGAAGATGAGGCAGAAGAATTAATAACTAATGCCCAATGACGGCAGTTGCTCCACTTGGGGAGACCCCAAGACCGCACTGCCTCCCCAATGCCCAATGCCTAATGCCCAATTCTCAATTCCCAATGCCCAATGCCCAATTAATCAGTAAAAATTATGTCAGAATCAACTCCCATTACTCCAGACCCTAGCCCATCTGAGATATTAGACTCAGTGGCAAATAATCCTAGTGAGCAAGCGAACGCATCTGCCGATCGCAGTGCGAAAGCTAGGCAACTATTGGGGATGAAAGGTGCAGCATCAGGGGAAACTTCAATTTGGAAAATTCGTTTGCAGTTAATGAAGCCGATCACGTGGATTCCCTTAATTTGGGGCGTGGTCTGTGGTGCGGCTTCTTCTGGTAACTATACTTGGACGCTGGAAAATGTCTTGAAGGTAGCAACCTGTATGCTGCTAGCTGGGCCATTGATGACAGGTTATACCCAAATCCTTAATGACTACTATGATCGCGAAATCGATGCCATCAATGAACCCTATCGCCCGATTCCCTCTGGGGCAATTCCCCTACCCCAGGTAATTATTCAGATTTGGGTATTACTAATTTCTGGCTATGGTTTGGCGTTTGCGCTGGATGTGTGGTCTGGTCATGAATTCCCGACAATTACAGCGATCGCGATTATCGGTTCTTTCATCGCTTACATTTATTCTGCACCTCCACTGAAACTCAAACAAAACGGCTGGCTAGGCAGCTACGCCTTGGGTGCAAGCTATATCACCCTACCTTGGTCTACAGGACACGCTTTGTTTGGTGATCTCAATTCCACAATCGTGATTTTGACAATGTTCTACAGCTTGGCTGGATTAGGAATTGCCATTGTCAATGACTTCAAGAGTGTAGAAGGCGATCGCCAGCTAGGATTACAGTCACTACCCGTAATGTTTGGTATCAACACTGCGGCATGGATTTGTGTAGTGACAATTGATGTATTTCAAGGATTGATTGCAGCTTATCTTGTCAGCATCCATGAGAATTTGTATGCAACAATACTAATACTGTTAATCATTCCGCAAATCACCTTGCAAGATATGTATTTCTTGCGCGACCCCGTGAAGAATGATGTTAAATACCAAGCCAGCGCCCAACCATTCCTTGTTCTAGGAATGCTTGTCACTGGTTTAGCGCTGGGTCATGCTGGCATTTAAATTATACTTCTATAGTAAGAAGCTAAGAATTAGGAGTTAAGAGTTAATATACTTTTAACTCCTAATTTGTATCAAAAAGACCGTGTTAGAACTGTTATCTTTCCTCATTCATGCGATTCAACCTTTGTTAATCCCGATTTGTTTTGTCGTTGCTTGGACTGTAACTATTCTCGTTGTCTTGAGTCTCTGGACGGCGGCGCGAGATAGTGTGGCTACAGCCAAGCAAATGCATCAAATACCCTGTACTGGTTGCCAATTTTTTACAGACAATTATCGTCTGAAATGCACTGTACGCCCATCTATTGCCAATACAGAAGAAGCTATCCATTGTCTTGACTATCAACCGAAGACTAATCCTTATTTGTACTAAGCAGGAGAAGCAGGGGAAGTCGAAGGGGAATAATTAACGATTGTTGCCTCTTAACCCTTGACTCTTGATTAATTCAAAATCTCAAACCAAAAATTGATTGATGCTAGTTCAAAAACTTCAAGACTGTCCGGAATTCATCGCAGGAGATAACACCATTCTGCGAGAACTCCTACATCCAGATAAGCAACCTCTGGCATTGCAGTATAGTTTGGCTCATGCAACACTGCCAGTAGGAAAAACCTCTCAACCCCATTCGCTCTCTACCTCAGAAGTCTATTATATTCTCACTGGCACCGGAGAAATGCACATTGATGATGAAATCCAGATAGTTCAGCCGGGAGACGCTGTGTATATTCCTCCTAATACACGACAATTTATTTGTAACTCTGGCATCGAACCGTTGGTATTTATTTGTATCGTTGATCCAGCATGGCGTAAAGAAGATGAAACAGTTTATTAAAACCAGTTACAGTCATAAACTGCATCTACCTTGAAAACCGTAATTTTCTGGAATTAGGTTAAAGCTCAGAACTCAAGCCACGGTCTAATAATATACTCTTCTTAAAAACTCCAGGTTTCAAAAGACACAGGGTTTAGCCTTCAAAGTCTAGAAAAAAATCTCAGTATTTTTCAACAATGGCTCACTTTCAGCCGTCAACTTTGCTTAACCAAGTAACCAGGTCTTCTGAGTCAAGTGCTATCTCACTTCCTAAGGTTTTGATATAAAGAAGCCTGTCGCTAATAATTAAATCTCTAATTGGATACCATGAATCTCGTCTTCTAATCAAAAGTTCCAAAGGAATCCCTAGTCTTGATGTATACTTACGATATTTCCACCAAGCTCTCCATAGAAACACAGATTTAGTACAGTGCATCTGATAACCTTTGGGAACTTCGCAGTATTGATACTGATAAAAACCCCGACTATCTACTTCTCCTTTAAGGAGATAACTATATTCTGCTAACGCTTGATTTATCAATTCCCATTGGGATGATTTTGGAGAAATCGAGAATTCAGGTAAACTGTTAGATAGTTGGGCGGTGGCAATCACGCCTTCAGATTTCGCTGTCAGTTGGTTGGTTTTATATACTGTTTGGGCTGTCAACGCAGGATTTGACAACAAAACTTCTTTTTTATGGATAGAGTTTTGCACAAACTCTCGAATTAAATCTAAATCAGACAACATAAAATTATTTATACTAAATTAACCAGTGTAGTTTAAGCTACACTATTTAAATTAATAATTACACTGGTCTTTTACTTAAATCAGGATTATTACCAGCTTTATTTATACTCAATTCTTTATTTAAATAGGGTTTTGTTAAGTTTTGTGTCGGATATGTCGCCGCCCAATAGACTGGTTGACAAAACTACTGTTTTCAGGCGGTAGAGCGGCAGATTAGATTAAATTTTTACGGCTTCGAGAAAAGGTTGAAATACCGGAATTAATTCGGGACGACTAACTACAAGAGTAGGAAAAGAGCGATCGCTATAATCTTCTCGCGGTGACAATGGAAATGGCTCTGATTTTAGCGATGACCAGACACCGCCAGCAGCTTGGACAATTACCCAAGCTCCCGCTAAGTCCCAAACTTTTGGTGTCGCTTCAATACCACCGAGAGTAGCCCCAGTAGCAACTGTCAGAAAGTTATAGCTAGCCACACCCAACATCCTAATTTTGCAGGGAAAGCCGTTTTTGATAGCTGCGGTGCTACGAGAACAAAGGTTAAAAAAGTGATTGTTGCTGGGACTATCTATACTAGTGTGGATGGGGTGGTGGTTAAGAAATGCTCCTGTTGGTGTTGCTAAACCAGATGAACCTGTCCAGAAACCATGAAAAGCTTGATTCAAGGTAGGCGCGTAAATATAACCGAAAATGGGTGTACCTCGATACAGTAAACCCAGTGAAATTGTCCAGATGGGAATACCGCGTGTGAAGTTGGTTGTACCATCAAGAGGATCAATTACCCAGCACCACTCAGTACCGGGAAATGACTGATCGCTCTCTTCGCTCAAAATGCCGTAACCAGAGAAAGTAGAAGCGATCGCATCCCGAATTTCTTGATCTGCCCATTTATCTGCTTGCGTCACCAAACTACCATCAGCTTTTTGAGAAGCCTGTACTTTCCCAAAATCTTGCATTAGCTGTTTGCCCACCCTGGTAGTGGTAGTTTGGGCAAAATCAAGAATTGTTGTCCAAAAATCATTCATTGGTTAATTCTCGCGCAAAGGCGTAAAGGAGCAAAGGGTTTTCGGCATCTTTACTTGGGAGGGTGAAGTTCAATCTAGTTCCCTTTCCAGAATAGATGCGATCGCAGTCTTGGCATTCATCTGAAATTCTTTGACATTCACTCGCCACAGTAACGAAACCGCAACAAGCATCCCTATTGCTTGCACCGCAAATACCATGCTGTATGCTAACACTGGTGACGGGAAAATCATTTTACCTAAATTTAAAACTGCTCCACCAAGTATTGTAGCCAATCCCCTAGCCATTGCCTGAGATAATCCCCAAGCACCGATAAATGTACCCGCCGTTTCAGCAGCAGTTAAATCCAACATCAAACTGGTAGCACCAGCTGTAATGACTCCAGATGATAGACCGAAACAAAGTAGGCTACCCATCAATAAAGCTGAGTTGGCGCTAAAACCTGACATAATAATTAAGCCAAAGCTCACAGCTGCACCGATACACCCAATTTTAGTAGTCTGTTTCTTGCCTATGCGGGGCAAAAGCAAAAAACCAGTAGAGCTAATTCCGATGAGGGTACCGATCCCAAAAGGAATGTTTAGTCTAGTGGTTTGGGAAATACACATCCCAAAAACCTCTCCACCATAGGGTTCTAAAATTGCATCCTGCATAAAAATACTAATAGTCAACACCAACAGGAAACCAAAAAATACTCCTGTTTGGCGATTAGCAGTTAGCACTCGTAAGGCTGTACCCAAAGTTATTTGGTCTTCTCTACCTACCAAAGAAGAACGGGAAGTGTAACGGGAATACTTTTTTTCCACGCCGAAGGTTGCCAATATTGATAGTCCAAAGACAACCGCAGGCATAATTATAAAAACAGGGTTGATTGTGGATTGTAGTTTGGCTATGTCAACGACTTTGTTTGTCTGAGAAGGGTTATAGGCTAAAAGAGCCGTCCCACAAATTTCTGGTCTTTCTAGCAACCTGGAGCTAACAATTGCTCCAATCACAATGCCAATCATCAGCATTGACCAGACAATCCCAATCAATTTAGAGCGGTTATCTTCATCAGTAACATCTACCAAAAGAGCAGTAAAAGGTGTGGAACTGGCACTCAGAGCGAAACCATATCCTGCAAAAGTTAATGCCAGTACTCCCGCCCAGCCATAGGTTTGGAAACTCCAGCCAGTGGTTTGCAAACTGCTACCTAATTGCCAGACTACTTGGAGAGCCAAGAAAGATACAGTCGTAAATAATATTGCACCAATCCAGACATAGCTAGTGCGATGATAGCCCAGCAAAGGCTTGGCATCAGACATCTGCCCAAACCAAATCCGTGCTGGGCTAACAAATTGGTGCATAGCAATGGCAGCAGCCGTAATTAATGGCAAGACTTTCAACTCGTCAATCATCACTCGATTCAGCACACCCAAGGTGAGAAGCGACATGATGCCTAATCCCATCTGAAACAAACCCAGTCGGAACATTGTCAGTAAATTAATTCTCGGCAATGATTGCAAATGTACCGACGAATTTGATTCAGGATTGGGTGAAACATCGCTGGTGGCCATAGCTACTTTTTCGTATAGTTTATAGGATTTAATCTCTCTCTTTAAATAAAGATAAACCCTAGCCGCTCGAAATCAGCGAAGGAAAAATGGAAGTTGCGATGGCTTCTCTTCGAGACGCTACGCGAAGATTAATATAAGCTTCAGCCAAGTTAGGATTAATTTTTATGGCTTGGTGGTAATCCGCGATGTCTACGACGGGTGGTTCCTGAGCGCAGCCGTTCGCGCAGCGTCTCCGACAGGAGAAGGGCTACGCCTACGCATAACGAGAGAATTTTAGGATAAAGTCGTGAAACGAGACTCCATTTACTATCAAATTTTTAAACGCTTTCCTGGGTTACTCTTTGAACTGGTTGATACTCCTCCTCTGCAAGGGCAAAACTATCGATTTGAATCAGTTGAAGTCAAAGAAACCGCTTTTCGCATGGATGGTGTGTTTTTACCTCCAGAGGATGCAACATCCAGGGTAATCTTTTTTGCTGAAGTTCAATTCCAAAAAGATGAAGCCCTGTACCATCGGTTCTTTACCGAGTCGATGATGTACCTGAACCGGAATCGTTCTCAGTATGATGACTGGTTCTGTGTGGTAATTTTTTCATCATGCTCTTTGGAACCAAGGGATCAAAGAACTCATCGAATATTTCTCAACAGCGACCAAGTACAGCGAATCTATTTAGATGAGTTAGGCGCGACTAATCAGCAGCCAATAGGCAACAACTTGATGCAGTTGACTCTAGCATCGGATGAAGTGATGGCAGAGCAAGCAAAGCAATTAATTGAGCGGGTAAAATTAGAGGAAACGGACACACTGCCGAAAAACGAAATACTAGACATCATAACCACAATCGCCGTTTATAAGTTTTCTTCGTTGAGTAGAGAGGAAGTTGAAGCTATGCTAGGACTGACTTTGGAACAAACAAGGGTTTATCAGGAAGCAAAAGCCGAGGGTCGAGAAGAAGGTCGAGAAGAACGGGAAGCTGAAATGTTGAAACTTACCGTGCCTCTGTTACTACAAACAGGGATGAGTGTGGAGCAGATTGCTCAACACCTCAATGTTGATATAAAAGCTGTCCAGATTGCCGCACAGCAAAATACATAGAATTGAGATTTCATGTCTGTTGTCATATTTTGGCAAAGTGAGGAGAGCTTGATAATAATCCTCAATTGTCCTTTTACGGTTTCCAGAGCGATCGCACCAAAATATGACAGATTAAGATATGCCTATTTGAGATTCAGAAGTTGAAGCAGATTTTGAAGCTTAAAATTATTCCAACTCAGAGCTACTGAAGTTTCAACAGTTAAATTTCCTTGTTGAAGGTTAATCTTCAAAGAAGAACCATTTTCAAGACTATGAAAAAGGGAATCTAAAAGCTGCAATTGAGTTCGAGGAAGAGTATAGTAAACCTTATTATTTTCAATTCTAACCTCTTTTGGTAAAGCTCCATTGGGAAATTTACCTCCCAAAAATCTTGTCCAACCTGCAATGAGGTAACGGTAAACTATCGATTCAGTCTCAAACTCAGGGGGGTTCAATAAGCGAAGTTCCCCTTCAACGCAATCTTTATTAAGAGTTATTTTTTCAGGAGTAAAATGTAATTTTACTTGAATTTTATTGTACTCTATTGTCGCAACAAGCCCCTCCTCAGAGTGTGGTTCTAAGCTTCTTAATTGCTCAACTCTAGATTCTGCTTGTTGACAGAGAAGTAAAACCATTTTTTTTGTCAAAGTCAACTGTTTAGCTTCTGAGCTAAACATTATGTATTCTTCTATACTTCTTTTTAGAAATTGTCTAGACTCCTGAAACGTTGCTGTAAATTTGTTAAATACACCCATATTTAGTTATTTGGAGAAGATAAGAGTCTAGAATTGTGGTTTCCCTGAGCATTACCCAGGTAAATTTAAACATTATGAAAATGTGGTTTTAACTACGCTATTCCATTGAATTAATAAGATAAACTTGCCGTATGTATGTCATCAAAGTACTTAGCTTCATCTAGTAATCAAAAAGGCATAAGCAATGAGTCAAGAACCAGTCAAAGTAATATTATGGGAAGAAAATCAGAAAGATTTTCTAAAAAAATTCTATGATCTCCAATTTACTCCCAGAGTAGGAGAGGAAGTTTACCTAAAAAAAGAGAAATGGAAAGTAACCAGAGTTGAGCATGATGTAGAAATTAGTGAAATTAATGTCTACATGCAATTAATCAAAAAAGTCAAGCAGGATAAACCATCTAATTCATAATTACAAGTAAATACACTCAACTATAGCAATCCTATTTGATTTGTGAGAATTGCAGCCCGCAGATCCCTGACTTCTCGAAGAAGTCGGGGATCTTGTTTATGCGCGTTTTCAGATTTTAAATTTTTATGCAAGGCGCAATGTCTACGGCAGGCTACGCCTACCTACAACAAGATTTGCAGCCAAGTAGTGACGATCGCACCCAATCTTGTCTGTAACGATACACTATAAAAGTAAAGAAATGTAAATAAACTAAATTTTGCAACCGTGGAAAACATTACATTGGGGCAAAATGGCCCATCTGTTACACCCTTGTGCATAGGCACTTGGGCTTGGGGTGATAAACTATTTTGGAATTATGGCGATCGCTACGGTCCAGAACAGTTACAAGAAGCCTTTACCGAAGCTTTAGACGCTGGTGTTACCTTCTTTGATACTGCCGAAATCTATGGAATGGGACTATCAGAGAAATTTCTGGGACAATTTCTGCAACAGACACAACAACCTGTACAAATCGCCACAAAATTTGGCCCCCTACCGTGGCGATTTACAGCCCAATCTGTCTCTGATGCTTTAACAGAAAGCCTCAAACGCTTGCAATTAGAGCGAATTGCCCTGTATCAAGTCCATTGGCCTTTTGCCTTCTTTTTAAGCCAAGAAACTTTGATGAATGCCCTAGCCGATGAAGTGAAGCGGGGCAGAATTGCCGCAGTCGGTGTGAGTAATTACTCAGCAGAGCAACTGCGAGACGCGCATCAAATATTGGCAGCCCGTGGAGTGCCTTTGGCTGTAAACCAAGTACGCTATTCTTTACTAACTCGCCAGATTGAAAGCAAAGGGATTCTGGCAACTGCCCGTGAGTTGGGTGTGACTATTTTGGCTTATAGTCCTCTAGCACAGGGATTACTTACAGGCAAGTACACTATTGATAGTACTGAAACCCCCACTGGTGCGAGGAAAATAGACCCGCGATTTAAGAAAGAAGGTTTAGAAAAAATCGCCCCAGTCATATCTTTGCTACGCAACTTCGGGGAAAAATACGATCGCACTCCTGCTCAAGTTGCTCTTAACTGGTTAATTGCTCAGGGTAACGTTATTCCCATTGCTGGGGTGAAGACAGCCGAACACGTGCGGCAAAATGCTGGTGCTTTGGGCTGGAGACTGAGTGATGATGAAATTGGAGAGTTAGAACAAGTTAGTCGTCCTTGGCTGTAGTATTTTTGATTTGTCTAAAAAACAATACAGTTCAGAATGAGCAACAAAACCCTCATGTAGAGACGCGATTTATCGCGTCTTCAAAGACCAATTACCTACACCAATTACCCTTAACGCAAGCGTACTGGTCTAAAAAAGCCAAAAAGTCAAGAGTATAAAGTCAAAATCTTAACTCTTGACTCTTAACTCTCAACTCTTAACTTTGCCGAATTTTAGATTTTGATTTTGGATTAAAGGAAAAGTCTAAAATCCAAAATTGATTAACTTCTAACTCCTGACTAAGAAGCTGATTCCCTAGCTGTAGGTGAACCTATCTTTTTACTAGGAGATGCAGAAGAATCCTGTCCACTTGTCCGTAGTTTTGGCTTGGGAGAAGAATGTCTTTCTTCACCATTGTTACTATCTGATTTCCACGCAGCACGGGGGCGATCGCTGGAAGATTCACGACGCTTGCCCAGTCTTGGTTTGGGAGCAGAGGATTCCTCTTGAGGAATTTCCACGTCTGAACTCAACCAAGCGGGACGAGTTTGATCGTAAGCAATTTGTAGTGCTGCTGCGGCGATCGCTTGAGCATCGTATTCTTCAATCAGTTCGCTAACAATTGGCAAGAATGAAGCCAAACGCTCACCTGTCAAAGCTTCTCGCACCTGTTCTTGCAGTTTCAGGATGTGTCGCGCTTCAATCTGTGCCCGTGTAGGAATGGTCAGCAATTGCCAACTTTGACGGTTATGACGTTCAAATGTTTGCTGTTTGCGCCGTTCAAATGGTTGTACTAAAGAAATTGCTGTTCCTTCTTTACCAGCACGACCTGTACGGCCAATACGATGGACGTAAGTTTCTACGCTATCGGGTAAGTCGAAGTTGATTACATGAGAGAGTTGATCGACATCTAACCCTCGTGCTGCGATATCAGTTGCTACCACCCAACGGACTTGACGGTTACGGAATCTGACTAATAGCCGTTCCCGCGCTTGTTGCGACAAGTCACCGTGGTATTCATCAACACTGTGACCAGCCCCTTGTAACTGACTGGTAAGTTCTGCGGCTGTGCGTCTGGTGCGGACAAAGATTAAAGCTGTTTCTGGATCTTCCATTTCCAGAATTGGCTGTAAAGCTTTGGCTTTTGTCCAGTGGCGGGGGATCAGGTAAGCTACTTGATTAATCTTGTTGGGAGCGGCTTTTGGCTGCTCGACAGTGACAGTTGCAGGCGATCGCAAGAACTTATTCACCAACATCCGAATCGATGGTGGCATTGTTGCCGAGAATAAAGCTGTTTGGCGATCTACGGGCGCTTGTGAGAGGATTTTTATCACATCGTCGATAAAGCCCATGCTCAACATTTCATCGGCTTCATCCAACACAAACCACTTCACTTGATCGAGCTTTAAACAGCCGCGATCAAGCAAATCGATCACCCGTCCTGGAGTACCCACGACCATGTGAACACCACGTTTGAGTTGTAACATTTGGCGGTCAATTGATTGACCACCGTAGATTGCTAACACCCGCAATCCTTCATTGCCGATGAATTGTGCGATCGCATCGTGAACTTGCATTGCTAATTCACGAGTTGGTGTTAAAACTATTGCTTGTACGGCTCTTTGATTAATATCTAACCGCTCTAAAATTGGCAGTGAAAATGCTGCCGTTTTGCCTGTTCCTGTTTGAGATTGACCTACCACATCACGACCGGACAGCAATTGGGGAATTGCTTGCACTTGAATGTTAGTGGGTTCGGTAAAACCGATTTTTTCTAGTTGTTCGACACGTTCTTGGGAAATGCCTAATTCTTGGAATGAAAGAGTCATTAATTCGTCCTAAATTTTATCTAAGGATTTTTGGATTAGTCATTAGTCATTAGTTATTAGTCATTAGTCATTAGTCATTAGCCATTAGTGAGCTAAGGGCGGTAGCGAAGCCTCAACTCTTGGAGAGGCTATGCCAACAAGTCCGCCAGCGTTTCAGGTAAACCCTCATGAAAACTGCTATTAATGCAGCATTGACCTTAGTATAAGGATGAATCTGTAAGGGTCATTTAACAAAGGACAAAGGACAAAAGACAAATGACAACTTAGTTATTGACTACTTGACCATAGAGGTCGTATGTATCAGCGTGGTGAATCGCTATTGGCACGATGGTTCCTAACTTTGCCTGGCCTTTGACATACACCAGACCATCAACCTCTGGGGAAAATCTACCTGAACGACCTATTAGTTCACCACTTTCAGGATTTTCTTGCTCAATCAGGACATCGACTATTTTGCCTACTTCCTGTTGATTTTTCTTTTGAGAAATCGGTTGCTGGAGTTCCATCAGTTGGTATCGGCGATCGTCCATCACCTCTTGGGGCAACTGATTTGGTAGCTTATAAGCTGGGGTTCCTTCCTCAGGGGAAAAGGTGAAGACGCCGACATGATCGAATTCATGCCGCCCAACGAACTCTAGTAGATGCTCAAAATGTTCGCTTGTTTCTCCTGGGAAACCAACAATAAATGTTGTCCGCAGTACGGCTGTTGGTAGCGCCGTTTTGATGCGATCTATAATCCCATCATTGACCTGTCCTTGCCAAGGACGGTTCATGGCGCGGAGAATTTCTGGATGAGAATGTTGCAAAGGCAAATCCAGATAAGGCAAGACGTTTGGTGTTTCTTGAATCGCCGCGATCACATCTGGGGTTAGTCCCGTGGGATAAGCGTAATGCATTCTAATCCACGGTATATCTACTTTCCCCAAAGCGCGAAGTAATTCCGCTAATTTTGGCTTACCGTAAATATCCAAACCGTAATTAGTGGTGATTTGGGAAATTAGAATAATTTCCTTTACCCCTTGACTAACTAACTGCTCGGCTTCGGCGACTATAGATTCAATAGTACGCGATCGCTGGTTCCCTCGAAGATGAGGAATGATACAAAATGCACAACGATAATCACATCCTTCCGCAATGCGGAGGTAAGCTACGCCCTCGGTTGTAGTGCGATAGCGCGGTGTAGTCTCATCGGCAATGTAGGTTGGTTCGATACTAACCTGTTTGACCCGCTCGCCAAGTTCAACACGCTCAATTACATTTACAATTTTGTGATAATCGCCTGTACCCACAACAGCTACTGCTTCAGGTAACTCCTCCAAAAGTTGTTCTTGGAAATGTTGTGCCATACAGCCAGTAATTACGATCTTTTTATTTGCCTCTGCCAGTTCTACTAAAGTTCTGACAGATTCTTGCCGGGCTGCTTCAATAAAACTACAGGTATTAACAATAACGTAATCTGCTAACTCTTCATTTGTATCTACACCGTAGCCCGCTTCTACGAGCATTCCTAGCATGTGTTCTGTATCAATTCGATTTTTCTCGCAGCCCAGATGAGAAATGGCAATTGTTGGCTTGTCACCCATATTTTGAAAAAATCTTCATTTTTTTCTTCTTTGTAATCAAACATTCCGGCGCTAACTTCGCTTTTTTGCTATCAGCATCCTCATGAGAACAGTGCAGTGGTAAATTTCCACTGTCAGCAACTGTCCGTGGACTCATGACCCTATTAATTATAAAAATAGAGGTCATGTTATGATATTCCTATCAATCTGTTCCCCAGGGTAAATTGAAGTGTCTTTGGGTACATTTGACACTTGTAATCTTTTTTAACAATTCGCCTATTGGTATTTTACATTACCACAGCGTGTTCTTTGTTAATCTACCCATCGGGAAGCCGCCCAAAGGGCTTGTTGTGAGAAGTCGCTACCCTCAGGGAAATCGACGAAAGCGACTACGCCTATAAAGCAGTAATATTACCCTGGCGATTGGCAAGTCCTACGACTGGGCGCGGACAAGACGCCTAAACCACCGAAAGCTGCCTCGCGTCTAGTGAGTGGCAAACTCCTCTTGTAGCCAAGTTTTATCTTAACATATCTTATGGGAGGTTTGAGGCCAATTTCCATCTGAGGAAGGAGGCAATAAACCGACTATCATAAAACACATTTGACTAGTTAATGAAAACTCAAGAGTCAAGGGTCATACAGTCAATAGTCAAAAAATTCTAGACTCTGGACTCCGCGAGGCGGATTAAAGACGTGGACTTATATCAATTATTTAAAACTCGCTCACCGATTATTGGCGTGGTTCACCTGCTACCACTGCCGACCTCACCTCGTTGGGGAGGTAACCTAAAAGCGGTGATTGACCGCGCCGAACAAGAAGCCGCTGCCCTAGCAAGTGGAGGGGTTGACGGTCTGATTGTGGAGAATTTTTTTGACGCGCCGTTTACCAAAAACCAAGTCGATCCAGTGGTTGTGAGTGCCATGACCATTGTGGTGCAGCGGATACAAAATTTGGTGACTTTGCCTGTAGGGTTAAATGTTTTGCGAAATGACGCCAAAAGTGCAATGGCGATCGCTAGCTGTGTGCAAGCACAATTCATCCGCGTCAACGTTCTCACAGGGGTGATGGCAACCGATCAAGGATTAATTGAAGGAGAAGCCCATCAACTGCTTCGCTATCGACGGGAGTTAGGCTGCGATGTTAAAATCCTGGCCGATGTGTTGGTGAAGCACGCCCGTCCTTTGAGTTCTCCAAATCTCACAGTCGCCGTGAAAGACACCATTGAAAGGGGTTTAGCAGACGGGGTAATTTTGTCAGGCTGGGCTACTGGTAGTCCACCTAACTTAGAAGATTTGGAACTAGCTTGTGATGCAGCAGCTGGCACACCAATATTCATCGGTAGTGGGGCCAGTTGGGAAAATATTGATACATTAATGCAGGCAGCAGATGGTGTCATAGTTTCCAGTTCCCTGAAACGTCACGGACGCATTGAGCAACCAATTGACCCAATTCGCGTCAGTCAATTTGTTGAAGCCGCACGCCGCAATTGGAACTCCAAAGGTGAAAGCAAGCCAGCAGAACAATTGAAGTTACATTCTTGATTGGGGGATGGGGAATGGGGCATGGGGAAACAAATACCCAATACCCAACGCCCAATGCCCAATGCCCAATGCCCATTAACCAATAACAGTTTATGATTCGCCGTCGTTCTACTCCTTGGATTCATAAATGGTCACGTCCATTGATTGCCGCGATCGCAGGATGTGGCGCTCTGATAACAGGTTATCTCACCATAGAAAAGTTAACAGGGGGCAGTGCAGCTTGTGTGGCACAGGCTGGTGTCAAGGGCTGTAATGATGTACTTTCCAGTCCTTGGGCAACGGTTTTTGGTCAGCCGTTAGCTTTGTTTGGGTTTTTGGCATACATCAGTATGGTGATATTGGCTTTGGCTCCCTTGGTATTTAAATCAGGGGAAAACAATAGCCGCAAACAATTGGAAAATTGGACATGGTGGTTGCTGTTGGTGGGTGCGATCGCCATGTCGGTCTTCAGCGGCTACTTAATGTACGTGCTGGCATCTCAAATCCAAGCTAGTTGTCCTTACTGTATCGGTTCAGCTTTGTTCTCTGTGAGTCTTTTGGTACTGACAATTATCGGTCGGACTTGGGAGGATATTGGACAAATCTTATTTACCGCTCTGATTGTCGGGATGGTGACGCTGATTGGGACTTTAGGTGTCTATGCTGGCGTAAATCAATCAGATGTTACACCTGAAACTCCTGGACAACCTGCAAAAATTACCTTTACTCCCAAAACAAACCCTAACCCAGCGTTCGGTTGGGAAATTACCACTACTTCTGGTGAGGCAGAAATAGCCTTAGCACGTCATCTTGCAAAGGTAGGCGCGAAGCAATACAGTGCTTACTGGTGTCCTCACTGCCATGAACAAAAGCTACTTTTTGGTAAAGAAGCCGATGAAATAGTCAAGAATGATATTAAGGTAGAGTGCGCTGCCGATGGACTCAAAGCTCAACCAGAACTGTGTAAAGCCGCAAAGATTGAAGGCTTCCCGACTTGGATCATCAATGGTAAAAGCTATAGCGGAGTCCAAAATTTAGAGGAACTAGCGAAAGTTTCTGGTTACACGGGCCCTCGTAACTTTAAGTATTTCAAGTAATTGACTTGAGAAAGCCTCAACAGCGGTTCTCAATGAATTGAAATGTCTACACCGTAACAATCGCTGTAATTTACAAAGAAGGGTGTAGGGTGTAGGGTGGTGCGACTCGTTTGCGGTGAATTCATAACCCGCAGTGAAAACGTCAAGGC